>JBEINS010000042.1:0-7639 GCA_040377985.1 Candidatus Planktophila sp.
CTTCGAATATCAGTTGTAGCTTCAGCGTGAATTGTCACGCTTGCGCATCCAACTTCAGCATACTTCGGGGCAATCTGATCGACATCTGCCACCATTAAATGCGCATCGACCGGCAACTTACTAACCGAAATGATTTCAGATGCATGCGCGAAATCAAAGGTGAAGTTTGGAACGAAAATATCATCCATCACATCAAGATGTACGAGATCTGAGGTAAATGAAATTCGCTCAATCTCTGCACCCAAGTTAGCAAAATCTGCGTTCAGAATACTCGGCGTGATTCGAATCTGATGAGCCATAGCGATAAGCCTAACTTGACTTCTGAAAGATAGTCATGAACATGGCATCCGTGTTATGTATCTGCGGCCAGAGCAATAGCGAGCCATCATCGTTTGCACTTACTAACCCGCTCGGAAAATAAGGTCGGAGATCTATTTTCTGAAGTTCTGGATGTTTTTTGAGAATCGCTGACACTTGAAACTTGGTTTCGGCTAAATGTGGTGAACAGGTCACGTAGGCAAAATAGCCGCTCGGATTTAACACCGAAATAGCTGCATCACTTAACTCAATTTGCAGATCCGTTAGAGTGCGCAGATCGGCAAGAGTGCGTCGCCAGCGGACTTCCGGACGTCGTCTTAATGCGCCTAAGCCAGTACACGGTACATCTGCCAAGATGGCATCAAAGGTGCGACCAGTTTTTTCGATTTCGCGTCCATCACTAACTATTACTTGGCCAAACTCGACTACTTGCGAAACCAAATTAGCTCGCGGCCCCGAAATTTCATTAGCTGTGAATGTGTGATCTCCAAGAGCTGCGATGCTGGAAATGAGTGCGGCTTTGCCGCCAGGTCCGGCACAGAGATCTAACCAGTCATGTGCATTCTTGCTAACTGCGGCGAAAATTTCTGAAACTAATTGCGAACCCTCATCTTGTACGCCAGCACGTCGCTCTCGAATTGCCGGTATCGCGCCAGGAGAGCCAGAGAGTCGGACACCGTATGGAGAAAATTGAGTTGGTACTCCCCCGAGTTCTATTAATTCAGATTGGGTAGAACGACCTGGCCAAGAAACCAAAGTTGGTTGCGCCGGAATATTATTTGCGATTAGAGCTGCAGTGACATCTACTTCGCTTTTTAGTAAATCAAAATAGGCTGAAACGATCCATTGTGGGTGTGAGTATTGGATTGAAAGTCGCTCAATTGGGTCTTTGATCTCAGCAAGTGGAGCCAACCACTCTCCAAGTGATTTTTTCAAAACAGCGCGAAGCAGAGCGTTTAAGAAGGAACCTTGCGCCTCGCCTAATCGTTTACGAGCGATATCTACAGAAGCTGAAACTGCAGCGTGATCAGGCACGCGCATCTCGTGAATCTGTTGTAGGGCCATGCGTCCAACATCTATGACACCTGGGTCTACCTCATCCCACGGCCGATTAGAAACTTGCGCCAATATCCAATCATGACGACCTTGCATTCGCAGAGTTCCATAAAGCAATTCAGTTGCAAAAGCTTTATCACGATCGTCGAACTTGCTGACTGTTAGTGCTTGTGGCAACAGAAGATTTGAGTAACCATCACTTCGATTAACTTCAGTCAGCAAGTCAAAAACTAGCAGCCTGACGGCATCTGGATTAGCTCGCTTATAGGTGCGCGGGACCGGCTTATTCAATGGTTTCTCCGGCAATAAAACGAGCGCCATTGGCCCATGCCGAAGCCACCATCGGTTTCTTACCAGCTGGAGTAACCTCAAGAAGTTCAACCGCATTTGTGGAAGTTCCAACCAGGACTAAACCATTAGTAAAAGAAATTTCACCAATCGGAAGTGATTCCTCGCTTAGTTGCGCTCTTAATATCCGAAGTACTTCACCTCGGAATTTCGCAGTTGCTCCAGGGTTAGGCGCAAAACCCAGAATCTTATTCACAATCTCTGCAGCTGAGTGAGACCAATAAATTTGAGCTTCTGGCTTACCTAATTTAGCAGCGCTGGTCGCTAATGAATGATCCTGTGGGATAGGTTGAATGCCACTTTCGATTGCGTTAAGAGTTAGATCAATAGCACTTGGTCCTAACATCGCTAACTCATTAAGCAGTTCACCAGCTGTGGTGTTTGGTGTTATGTGATGTTTTGTCTGCAGATAGATCGGCCCAGTATCCATACCTGCATCAAGCTGGAAAACAGTAACTCCTGTTTCAGTAAACCCCTCGATAATTGCACGTTGAGCAGGGGCTGCTCCGCGCAATTTAGGCAGCAGCGAGAAATGAAGATTTATAAAACCGTGTTTCGGTTGGCTGAGAATAAATTCTGGCAGCAAAACGCCATAACCAATGGTGATTACCAAATCATAATTCTTTAACCGTTCGTCAAAGTCGGCTGCCTTATTGGGGCGATAGAGCTCGATCCCATGGGCTATAGCCCAAGTCGAAACTGCAGTTTGTGTTATCTCACGACCTCTGCCTACTTGGTTATCCGGGCGCGAGATGATCAGTGCAAGTTCATGTTGGGAAGCCAGGAGATATTCCAAAGTTGGAATAGCTACTTCAGGCGACGCGGCAACCGCAATCTTCACTAGTTTCCTAAACCATTGGTGAAATGCGGTGAGACCTTGATTATTGGTGAAGTACCGTTAGCGATCGCAGACCCGAACCACTCTGATTCACGAATCTCTTTCATCGCCAGCTTGCGATCAGCGGCTGTTAATCGGTCAATGAAAACTATGCCATCTAGATGATCTGTTTCGTGCTGAATCGCTCGTGCGAGAAACTCACTACCTTCAACTGTGATGGGATCGCCATGCATGTTAAAGCCCTTAGCAACTACGCGCATGGCACGAGGAGTTGGGTAACGTAAATCCGGAAAACTAAGACAGCCTTCTTCACCGTCTTGGATTTCATCACTTAAATCCAACGTTGGATTAATCAGATGGCCAAGTTCGTCATCTACATCCCAGACAAAGACTCGCAATGAAACTCCGATTTGAGGCGCGGCCAAACCAGCCCCCGGCGAATCAAGCATTGTCTCGGTTAGATCGGCAACGAGAGTTCGCAGCTCCTTATCAAAGTCGATGACAAGCGAGGCAGGTGTGACCAGCACTGGATCTCCGAAAAGACGGATTGGTTGAATCGACATGGGCGCAATCCTATCAACTGCGCGGCCTTAATCGAGTGAGTATGGATTTACCCGATATGCCAGAAGCGGCTTCTTTGAGATCGCCCGCCGTTTATTGATCTCGCGCAACAACGAAACTAGTTCCATCAGTTCCCTTGGATCAACCAAGAGTGTGAGCTTTGCACCTTCACCAGTTGTTGGACCATAAACTCTTAGCGATTTGGGTGCCCTACTTTCTTGCTTAGCACTTTCTAATGCGCCTTTGAGTCTTACCAGTTCGGCCGAATCGGCCAAGACTAGAACCGCGCCAGATATCGGCGGAAGTTGAAGTGAAATGCGTTGCTCAATCTCTCGTTTGGAAATCGTGGCTGGATTCCAGGTGGTTAGCGCACTAATGATTGGAGCACCGTCATCATGAACCAACGCGATCACACCGGTGTCGCCAATTAATGCACTTGTGGCAAAGAAGTTTGAATACGCACGCTCGACACCGTTTGAAGCACTGGAACTTAAGAACCGCTCAACTTGCAACATTACGACCATTGCATAGCCATTCTCGGCAATTGGTTCCACGCCAGGAGTTGAAATTACTAATGCAGGTTGCCTGCTTACAGAATCTCGTGGGTCACTAGCCGTAGATTGGATGATGACTTGATTGGGAAACGATCTGCCAATCTCTTCCGCAAAACGCTCGATGCCGCGGCTGGTCAGAAAAACCCTCGCCTCACCACACCAGCCACACTTCCAGTTCTGATATTTCTTGCAACACATAACACAAGTTGGTTCGCTCTTGGCAGCACTCTTACTTAGCTTTCCACCACATTCACACATTGCAATATTGCGACATTTTGCGCAACTAATTGCAGTTGCATAACCTTTTGCTGGTACCAGAAATAAGACCGGCCCTGACGCTATAGCTTTTCGAACTTGTTGGTAAATTTTGCTCGGAATCAATTCACCGTTACTGCTCGCTTGTGCAATAACGGTGATCTTCTCTCGCGTTGCTAAATACGAAATTTCTTTCTTATCTATATCTATCGCCACATCCAAGCTAGGGACGTAACCAGTTAGATGAAGGTTTAAATTCGAAAGTTTTGAGCGTATCCAAGCAACTTCACGGGTATTCCAATGTGGTGTTCGCCGCTCGTAATAATGCTCGCTATTTTCTTGATGTAGATAGATCTCGGAAAGACCCGGAATTGGGGCAAAGATGGCACCGCGCATACCGACTACTACGTCAGCGTCGCCAAGTGAAACTGAAAGAAAATTGCGATAACGATCGGCTCGGGGTAAATTCGAATCGAGCGAGGTGAACTCAATACCTGCCTGAACGAGTGCCGCTGATAAACGATTTAAGTCGCGCGCAGTGGGAACGATTACTAACTTGGTGCCGATGACCTTGTTAGCTCCTATTAATGAAATCAAGGCAGAAATGGGATCTGACTTTGGTGGTAATAAGTGAAACGAAACCGCAGATTCTAATTGGGAGCTGGCCGGCGTTGGGGTGAAAACTAAGCCTTTCTCAGCGCTTGCAACGCGTGGCGGTATCGCACTTCGAATAACGTCATATGGTGAGCCACCCCAATAACTAGCAGTTAGTGAAATTAACTCAAGCGTCTCTTCACTTGCAACGGGAAACTCCCCCAGTAATTTGTAAACAGACTTCATCTCTCGAGCATCTGTGGTCAAAGCGGTGCGGTCAATGACAATTCCTTCAAGATGCTTATCTTTAAAAGGAACTTGCACACGAGAACCAATTTTTATTTGTGAACTAAGTTTTTCCGGAATTAGATATGAGAAAGGTTCGGTTAAGGTTGGGATGGCAGTGTCTACCCAGACCGATGCAACAGGTAAGTCACTAGCTGCTGGCCCAGCCGGCTGCGGGGCGCGCTGAATCTTTAGTTTTAGCGGTCGCAGCATAAACTCAAGTCTATGAGATGAATGTTGTACTAAGGGCCCTTACTTGATTGCGGCTTGGAGAGCGGCAGCTCGATCAGTCTTTTCCCAAGTGAATTCGGCTAGTTCGCGACCAAAGTGTCCGTAGGCGCTGGTTAGCGAATAAATCGGACGTAATAGATCAAGGTCACGGATGATCGCAGCAGGGCGTAGATCAAATACTGCAAGAACTGCATCTTGAATTCTAGAAACAGGCACCTTCTCAGTTCCGAAAGTTTCAATGAAAAGACCTACTGGTTGTGCTTTTCCAATGGCATAAGCAACCTGAACTTCACACCTTGAGGCAAGGCCGGCAGCCACAATATTCTTTGCAACCCAACGCATCGCGTACGCCGCTGAGCGGTCAACTTTTGAGGGATCTTTTCCACTAAACGCTCCGCCGCCATGACGAGCCATGCCACCATAAGTATCAACGATGATCTTGCGACCAGTTAGGCCGGCATCTCCCATGGGTCCACCGATTACGAATCGGCCAGTTGGGTTAATCAAAGTGCGCAGGTCAGCCTTAGGTAAATCAACATCGGCTAGAACTGGATTGATTACTAGATCAATGATTTCTGGAGTTAACTTCTTGGCCACATCAACATCAGCGCTATGTTGAGAAGAAATAACAATGGTATTGAGTGCGATTGCCTTATCCCCGTCGTATTCAATGGTTACTTGAGTTTTTCCATCTGGGCGCAAATAAGCTAACTCGCCAGATTTACGAACTGCAGATAGTCGTTGAGCCAATCGGTGCGCCAATGAGATTGGCAATGGCATTAATTCTTTAGTGTCTTCGCAGGCATACCCAAACATTAATCCTTGATCGCCAGCACCTTGTAGATCGAGAGGATCTACTGAGGAATCTAACCGCTTCTCATAAGCATCATCTACGCCTTGGGCAATATCCTGTGATTGCTGACCAATTGAAAGTGAAACACCGCAAGAATTTCCATCGAAGCCCTTATCGGAAGAGTCGTAACCGATATTCAAAACAGTATCACGCACGATAGTCATTACATCGGCATAACCATTAGTGGTAACCTCACCGGCGACATGCACTTGACCAGTAGTGATTAGGGTTTCAACTGCAACGCGCGACTTAGAATCCTGACTAAGAAGAGAGTCAAGAATTGCATCAGAGATTTGATCTGCGATCTTATCTGGATGACCTTCGGTTACGGATTCAGAAGTAAATAGGCGCTTTGACATTGGGCTAATTTAACTTATCAATGACCAGATCAAGTAATTGGGCTGCCAGTGTCGCCTTATTACTCTTACTCACTAGTATCTCTTTGCCATCGGCAGTTATAAATACACCTTGTGTTGAATCGTTGCCGAATATTTCACCTGTCGAGACATCATTTAGATAGATCAGATCTAAGCCTTTTGCAATCATCTTGCGATTGGCTTCGGCAACATTTAGTGAGGTTTCAGCGGCAAAACCAACGATGATTTGCTTTTGTTTCTGCTGTGAGATTTGGGCAACAAGATCTGGATTCTCCACTAATGAAATTTCGCGATATGAATCTTTCTTCAATTTTTCAGCACCTACACGTGCTGGCCGAGCATCGGCAACAGCTGCTGCCATTACTAACAAATCAGTACTTGGGAAATGGCGCTCGAGTTCAATCTCTAAATCCTTTGTGCTTTCAACTCGAACAACTGTCGCGCCGACCGGATCTGGCAAATTCACATTTGCACTCAAAATGGTGACCTCTGCCCCACGATCAAGAGCAACTTGTGCAATTGCATAACCTTGCTTACCAGAAGAGCGATTGCCGATATATCGAACTGGATCAATTGATTCACGAGTTCCGCCTGCAGTCACTAACACGCGTTTGCCGATCAAGTCTTGGGTATCTGCAATCACGGATGCTAAATAGGAAAGAATTTCGGAAGTTTCCGGCAGGCGACCAATTCCACTATCGGCACCAGTTAAGCGCCCGGTAGCTGGTCGCATGACGTGAAAACCGCGTTCTTGCAATAGTGCAATGTTGGCAACAGTTGCCGGGTTATTCCACATATTTGGGTGCATGGCCGGAATCAAAACTTTTATCGCGTTACTTGCCAGAACTAGATTGGTAAGTAAGTCATCAGCGCGCCCCATAGCGATGCGAGCAATCAGATCAGCTGTCGCGGGTGAAATTAAGATGAGTTCATTTTCGGCGGCAAGCTTTACATGCCTAACTTCTTCTACTGATTCCCAAACTTGGGTAGTTACTTTCTTGCCTGAGAGTGCTTCCCAAGTAGCGGTTCCGACAAAATTAAGAGCCGAAGGAGTTGGGACAACGGTTACGTCGTAATTGCGCTCTTGCATTCGACGCAGTAGGTCACAGGATTTATAGGCAGCGATTCCGCCACCAACGCCAAGAATTACTTTGCTAATTCGTTTTGGCATTTCAAATACCCCGCCTATTAAGCAAAATTAAGCGGTTGGCTCGAGATTCTCGATAGTCAATAATCCTTCATTGATCTCACGAAGAGCGATTGAAAGTGGCTTCTCGTGAACGTGGGTCTCGACTAGCGGACCAACGTATTCAAGTAAACCTTCGCCAAGTTGTGAGTAATAGGCGTTGATCTGACGCGCACGCTTTGC
>JBEINS010000191.1:0-1905 GCA_040377985.1 Candidatus Planktophila sp.
ACTTTCATAGCACTCGGTCAAGTATCAGTAGATCGCTCAGGCGGACGTCGAAGTGAAGCTGCTTTGCTAACTGGCTTGAGTGTTCTAGCTCAAGGAAAATGTTTAGGAATTTATCCAGAAGGCACGCGCTCACCTGATGGCCGTCTTTATAAAGGTCGCACTGGCATCGCTCGCTTAGCCATTGATTCTGGCGCTCCGATTATTCCAATCGCCATGTTTAATACCGAAAAAATTCAACCAACTGGCACCGTGATCCCTAAAGTGATGCGCGTTGAAATGATATTCGGTGAGCCAATGTATTTCGAAGGCGATTCAAGCGACTTGAATTACCTGCGCGAAGTCACCGACCAAATTATGAAGAAGATTCAAGAACTCTCAGGCCAAGAGTATGTTGACATTTATGCCACCAAGCGAAAAGAACAGATAGCGGACGAAGAAGAGTAGTTTTTACTCTAACCCCCAGCGCTGGGTTAAGTAGTTACAGGTTCCGCAACCAGAACCTGAATCAGGGAAATCACCATCGATCACATTGATTAGCTCTTCGATGACTTTGAAGAAAGTTTCTGGCTCGCGTTCAACTGGAACATACTTCTGCTCGACGCCAAACCCATAGTTAGTCGCATTGTCACCAAGAACTGAATTTGGTTTCCAAACTAACAAGCCCATTGAGGCTACCTCGCGGCCTTTACCAGCAGCTGGATTTTCTAAAGCAAATGCATATGACTCGAGTTGTGGCGCATAGAACTGCCCGCTATCGCGTTCTGATTCAGAAACTTTGCAGTCAATCAAACCAAGTGTGCCATCATCATTTTCGGCCAGGACATCGTAGATACCGAGGATTCGCCAAGGTGTCTTAGCGCCATTAATACTGATGTAATCACTCTTAACCCACTCGCCCCATTTAGTTATCTTGCCGGGGCGTAGTGAAGGATCAAGGTCGGGCATACTCGCACCGCGAAACTGAGCTTCTTGTAATTTAGATAAAGTGCCAACGATCGGAAACTGACCCGGCAAAGTTACTTTGAACCAATACTTAATCCAGATGCAACGCTTGCAAGTACTTAAACCGAAAGTTAGATCACTGGGTGCGATTGTGTCGCGCGCTGGTTTTGCTGGCTTCTTAATCACAGCAGTCCAGTTGCAGTTGAGAAAATTACCGAGGCACCTAAAATGATCATTACGCATCCTCCAGTAGCTCGTAGTTTTTCCAGTCTACTCGCATCTCCTGCTAACCAAGCACGTGCAGTTCCGGCGAGCAAACCCCAACCGCCATCACTGAAAAAGGCAAGAACTGAAAACAAAGCGCCTAGAAAAAGTAACTGTCCAGTTATGTTTCCGCGATCACGATCGATAAATTGTGGCAAGACTGCTGCATAGAAAACTAAACCTTTGGGATTTAGAACTCCCACCATAAAGCCATCGCGAATAGATTGAAACACAGTGGGTTCAACTGGGCCTTGATTAGTCATGTCTGCGGCATGCATTTTTCGTTTACGAATTGCATCGATTCCGAGATAGACCAGATAGAGACCGCCAAGCCATTGCACCGCAACGAAAGCTAAATCAGAACGTTGCAGGATCGGACCCAGACCAAATGCAACCAAGGATGAGAGAACAAAGGCGCCAGTTACATTGCCAGCCACAGTTACCACGGCTACCTTGCGTCCCCACGCAATTGCTCTGGCAATTACAAAAAGAACACTCGGACCGGGGGCCAAGATAATGATCATCGCGGCAATGATGTACTCAACGAGGCGCGTAGGGATTATCACTTTCAGATTCTAAGGGGCGAGCCAATTCGACCTTTCTACCAGCTGCTTTCTCAGCGGCCGCAATTGCTCCCAGGAAGTCAAATGTTGAACCAAAGTAGCTGTGACCCACACGGCGAGTTCTCAGATATCTCGA
>JBEINS010000016.1:0-11092 GCA_040377985.1 Candidatus Planktophila sp.
CAGCTCGAATCAATTTAATTGCATCCACTGGGGTTGGCGCCAAGTGAGTAACATAATATTTAGATTCATTGGTGAGCAGCTCGACGAAAGCTTCCTCACGAGTCTTAAGTATCTTCTTAGCAACTAGCGCATCTGCTAAATGTGGTCGTCCCATCGTGGCCCCTGGCGGCATCGCAGCTTCAACATCACTAATTGAAATATCAATGCCATCAGCCTGCATTAGCTCGATCATTTTGCGCATTCGTGGCAAGCGGTCATCACGAGTGTTTTCTAGGGTCTCTAGCAACGCTGAATTAGTGCCATCAAAAAGTAAACCAAGCATGTGAACGCTGACGCCTTTTTTTGTTAAACACGAAATCTCAGCACCTAGAACTAATTTGAGATCACCGCGTAAAGTTTGAACTGCACTGGACCAACCAGCAATTGCATCATGATCGGTTATTGCCAAAGTATCTAAGCCCTGAGCAAGTGCCTTATTTACTAGTTGCGCAGGTGTATCTGTGCCATCGCTGACAGTGGTGTGGGTATGTAAATCAATCATTAGATTCGCGACCTCGAATTACTACTAAAGCACATCCAATTAAAATTAAAAGAATCCCCGGAATAATTCCAATCGGTGGTTTCTGTCCAAGCCACCAAACTGCTAGCAGAGCACTTACCGGAACTTCGAAAAACACAATTAGCGAAACTATTGCGGGTGACACTCGCTTTAAAGCAGAGTTAAACATGGTGTGTCCTAAAATCTGAGCACCCGCAATTAACCCAAGCAATATCCACCATTCGCGCGCTGTGTAATTAAAGATTTGATTTCCACTCATTAATGCAATTGGCAGAGCGGTCATGGCGCAAACAAAATAACAAACTGTTGTATATGTGGTTGTTTCAAGGGTTCGTTGCGCACGCGAACCAGCCATCATGTAGCCGGCAGCTAGTGCAGCTGAAACAAGTGCTGCAAGATCTCCCATGAATGCACGAAATGAAATTTGTAAATCCACACCAGAAATAAGCAGAACGCCTAAAAAGGCGACACCCATGCCCAGCCAAACTTTTGAAGGGATGTGTTGGCCAGAAAGTTTCACAAAGATGGCTGCGAAAATCGGCTGAAGCGCAACGATTGCAGTACCTGAGGCAACACTGGTGTAACGCATTGCAAGAAAAAAGCCACCAAAGTGCAAAGCAAGTATGAAGCCAGCAAAAGCTGCCCACTTGATGCCGTTGCGATCACGATGATGTCTGATTGCAAATGGGGCGGTAAGAATGGACCCACCAAGATTTCGCCAGAAAATCAGCACCCAAATTGGCATTGCACTCATTGCGATCAATGGCCCTGATGTGCCGATGCCAAGTATGCCTATCCCCATGCGAATCTGATCGCCACGGGCGGGCATTGTTGTGACGCTATCTCGACTCATTGGCTAAAGGTAGCGCGCATGGCCCGTGATAAAGCAGTTACCCTTAGCCCATGAGCGGGAACACATTAAATCGAATCTTCCTCGCCCGATTAGCCGGAACTGCAGTATTTGACCCTAACGGAGATCCAGTCGGCAAGGTGCGAGATGCTGTGGCGACCCTTCGCACAAATAATGCCCAACCTCGAATTCTTGGTTTAGTTGTTGAAGTACCAATGCGCCGCCGAGTTTTCGTACCAATTACTCGAGTGACTTCGATTGAAAGTGGCACGGTAATTATCACTGGCTTAGTAAACATGCGTCGCTTCGAAGTTCGCACCGGCGAAGTTTTAGTTTTAGGTGACATGCTCGATCGTTCAATTACCTTAGTTGAATCTGATGAGAATGTAGTCGTTGAAGATATGGCGATGGAACAAAATCGCAATGGTGATTGGTTAATTAATAAAGTTCATATCATGCGCAAGTCACGTGGATTGCGTCGCAAGGGTCCAACATCAACTGTGGCCTGGGAAGAAGTAATTGGCTTTGCCAGCGTCGAACCAAATCAAGGTGTAACTAATTTACTTTACACATTGAGCACACTGCGTCCTGCGGACTTAGCAACCGTGCTGCAAGATTTAGCGCCAAAGCGTCGCGTCGAAGTTGCCCGCGGGTTAGATGATGAGCGACTTGCAGATGTACTTGAAGAAATGGATGAAATTCACCGTGTTGCGCTGCTAACTGAACTCGAAGGTGAGCGCGCAGCTGATGTTCTTGGCGAGATGGACCCTGACGATGCTGCTGACTTATTACGCGAAATGGGCCAGGAACGTGCCGATGCACTAATTGAATTAATGGAACCTGAAGATGCTGAAGATGTACTTCGGTTGATGAACTATGAAGATTATTCAGCCGGCGGCATGATGACAACTGAGCCATTGGTAATGTCAGCCGATGCCACTGTTGCCGAAGCGCTTGCGGCAGTTCGTAAAAGTGAAATTTCGCCAGCGTTAGCCTCGCAAATTTTCGTCTGTCGCCAACCGCTAGAAACTCCGACCGGTCGCTTCATGGGAATCGTTCATTACCAACGTTTATTGCGCGAGCCGCCAGCAACTCTTTTAGGCTCGATCGTTGACACCAATACGCAAGGACTTAATCCAGATGCGAGCTTGAATGAAGTTTCGTCATACTTAGCTAGTTATAACTTGCTTTCACTACCAGTTATTGATGCTAATGACCGTTTGTTAGGTGCTGTCACAGTTGATGATGTGCTCGACCACTTATTGCCGGAGAACTGGCGTCATGATCATCGTGATCTTTCGCGAAGTTCTATCAAAGTAAATACTGAATTGGAGGGCTAACCATGGCACGACACAATGGTTTAGATACCCCACGTATCAAAGGCCGCACCCTTCGCCCAAACTTTGATCCAGAAACTTTTGGTCGTTTATCTGAAAGTTTTGCTCGCTTCCTCGGAACCGCGCGATTCTTGGTTTACATGACTGTATTTGTAGCAACTTGGGTTATTTGGAACACCGTTGCGCCAAAAAATCTACGTTGGGATGATTACCCATTCATTTTCTTGACTTTAATTCTCTCTCTACAAGCATCGTATGCTGCGCCACTAATTTTGTTAGCACAGAATCGTCAAGCAGATCGTGATCGAATTCAAAGTAACGAAGATCGCGCGCAGAACGAGCGCAGCATTGCAGATACTGAATACCTAACTCGTGAACTTGCAAGTTTGCGCAGTGCGCTAGGCGATGTTGCTACTCGCGACTTTATGCGAAGTGAATTATCTGATTTAGTCGCAGAACTTGAAAAGAAGTTAAGTACTAAGCCCAAGCCGAACGCCGACTAAAGACTTTGGGCGCACGATAATTCGCGCAATAATTTCATCAAATACTTTTGCCGCAGAGCTTTCGGGGTTAGAGACAACAACCGGAATTCCGGTATCACCACCCTCGCGTAGCGCTGGGCTAAATGGAATCTGACCCAAAATTGGTACATCGCTACCAACTAATAGCGATAACCGTTTAGCAGTTTCAGCGCCGCCACCTTCGCCAAATAGTGAAATGGTTTCACTACAAGTTGGGCACGGAAATGCTGACATGTTTTCGATAACACCGATTACTTGCTGCTTCATTTGGTGAGCTATCCGACCAGCACGTTCTGCTACTTCGGCAGCTGCAATTTGCGGAGTAGTAACAACCAGAATTTCTGATGATGGAATTAACTGTCCAAGTGAGATCGCTAAGTCACCGGTTCCGGGTGGTAAATCCAAAAGGAGTAGATCAAGATCGCCCCAATAGGCATCAGATAAAAGCTGCTCGAGAACTTTATGTAATAGCGGGCCGCGATAAGCAACCGCATCAGAGCGTTCGGGCTTGAACATCTCCATGGATACCGTCTTTACACCGTATGACTCAAGCGGAATAAACATTTGATCAATGGCAGTTGGCCGTTGTCCGATTAAGCCCATTAATCGCGGAATTGAATGGCCATAGACATCGGCATCTAGAATTCCAACTTTCAAACCTTGATTAGCAGCTGCGATTGCTAAATTGGCAGTGACTGAAGATTTACCAACGCCGCCTTTGCCTGATGCGACACCAATTACTCGCGTTAGTGAATCAGGTTGTGCAAATGGAATGAATTTTTCGCGGCCATTTCGTAACAATGATTTTACGTTATCACGTTGTTTATCTGACATGACTCCAAAAGTTAAATCTACCGCAGAGATACCTTCTATCGAACTAACGGCAGAAGTTACATCATTGCGCAGGCGATCTTTCATTGGACAACCTGAAATTGTTAATAACACATGAAGTTCAAGGCGACCATCTTTAAAATCAACTCGGTCAACCATGCCTAGCTCAGTAATAGACCGATGTAGCTCTGGGTCCTGAACTTTTGCTAAAGCTTCGGTAACTTGATCAATTACGCTCATATTAAGTCCGGATCTATTTTGCTCTCGTGGATTGGCTTACTCTTCTGTGGCGCCTCATCTTGTGCCAATACATCGTTTATTTGCTTTTTAATAAAAGTTTTTGGGTTTAAATCACTCGGTTGTAAATCTTCGAAACCTGGCCCCAGGTTTTCGCGCAATTCAGCAGTTGCCGAATTTGAAATATTGCGCAACTTCTTAACCATCTTTGCCGCATCGCTGGCTAACCTTGGCAGACGTTCTGGCCCAACTAAAATCATGCCTAAGACGGCTAAGCCAAGTAATTCACCAGCACCGAGATCGAAGAACATTTCGCTAGCCTATCGGTTGCATTATTTGCCGGCGATCAGAATTAACTTCGCTGTACGGCTCTCTTTACCGCGGGTATAGGTGATGGTGACCTCATCGCCGACGTCATGTGTGCGAATTTCAACAATTAATTCCTCAGGGGTATTTATCTTCATGCCATCAATGGCGGTAATTAAGTCACCTGCGCGCAAACCTGCTTTGGCGGCTGGCCCACCAGCCATGATGGCTGAGGAGTTATTAGCAATTAGTGCTCCACCGCTGGTGAAATTCATATCAACTGCCACGCCAATAACCGGATAAGTGGCTTTGCCATCTTTGATCAATTGATCCGCAGTTTTGCGCGCTTGATTAATCGGAATTGCAAAACCAAGTCCGATTGACCCCGACTGTGAACCCAAGCTGCTGCCAAGAGATGCGATCGCCGAATTAACACCAATTACCGCACCTGTTGCATCAACTAGCGGACCACCTGAGTTACCAGGATTAATTGCAGCATCAGTTTGTAGCGCACTAATAAAAGAAGTAGAACTATTCTCATCGCCAGCAGTTACTGGGCGATCTTTTGCACTGATGATTCCTTGGGTTACTGTGCCAGATAATCCAAGAGGAGAACCAAAAGCAATCACTGAATCGCCAACTTGAACTTTAGCGCTATCTCCAAATTGCAGCGCCTTTAATCCGGTAGCCGGAATCTTTAGAACCGCCAAATCATATGATTCATCGCGGCCAAGTACTTTTGCTACATATTCACGGCCATCATTGAGAATTACTTTGATGGTCATCGCATCTGCTACAACGTGATTATTGGTTAACAAATATCCATTTGGATCGATTACAAATCCAGACCCAGAACCACCGCCATCTGTTGACATAGTCTCAATTGATACAACCGAAGGCAAGACTCTCGCTGCAATGCCGGCAACTGAATCTGGTGAGCGTTCAATGGTTGAAGTGGACGAAACCAAATTAACGCCACTTGTAATTAAACCTTTAGTTGCATCTCCGCCAAGTATGCCGCCGAGTAAGCCAGCAACCAATGCAAGTACAACTATTGATGCAGTTGGCAGTGTTCGTTTCTTGCCAGCATTTTGCTCAAGGTCTTCAAGGAAGATTAATTGATTTGGCTTGCGACGAAAGATGCGCGCTGGCTTGGACATGGGGCTATCTTCCTATAACTTTGTAGCGATCAACAAACCATCTCCGACTGGCAATAGCGAGCTCTGCCAATGGTCACGGTTGGTTTTGATTCTTTTCCCAGCCTCACGAAGCGCAATTGTCTTTGGGTCACGTTGTGCTGGATCTGGCACTTTGCCACCTCCAAAGAATGAGTCGATAACTAAGACTCCCCCACTACGCAGAATTCGATGAGCTTCATCGATTGTGTAAGTCAGATCAATTGGGTCGTGGCGCAAGATGACCAAGTCATATGCGCGATCAGTTAACTTGCTTAGAACATCCATTACCGGATTAGTAATCAGGCGAAAGCGAGCTGCTTCGATCTCGGCTTCATAAAAAGCCATCTTGGCAATACGAGCATGTTCTACTTCATCATCAATTGAAGTTAGCGTGCCGCTGTCGATCATGCCACGCAATAAATAGAGGCTGCCAACGCCAGAGCCAGTACCTACTTCGACAACTGATTGCGCAGTAAGCAGGTGAGCTAATTGCTGCAGAAAGACGCCAGTGCCAACGCTTATGTCGTTAGCGCCTACTTCAACTCCGCGAGCACGAGCATGTTCAAGAACAACATCTTCGGGATTAAAGTTTTCCGAATAGTTAAACAAGTTCGTAATCATAAAGAACAAATCCAAGTTGTTAGTAAGCGAACTCCGAAACCTGTACCACCTTTAGGATTCTCACCCGCATCTACTTCACTACGCCCAGTACCAGCAATATCGAAGTGCACCCACTTGCGATCGCCAACAAACTTTTCAAGGAACAGTGCCGCAGTTACTGACCCAGCTTTGTAGTTACCTTTGGCGGCATCGTTATTAACGTCTGCGATATCACTTTCAAGCGCATCAATGTATTCATTGACAAGTGGCATGCGCCAAACTCGATCACCAGATTCATTTCCTAGTTCATAAAACTTTGCCGCCAACTTGTCATCACGCGAATACATTGCGGCGTATTGTCGTCCGAGACCTAAAGTAGCTGAGCCAGTTAGAGTTGCTACATCGATGAGATAATCTGGCTTTAACTTTAAATCTGCATATGCCAGACCATCGGCTAGAACTAGACGACCTTCAGCATCAGTGTTTAAAACTTCTGTAGTGGTGCCGCCAAAATGAGTAATGACATCACTGGGGCGTTGAGCAGTGCTAGATACCGCATTTTCAGCACACATTAACAGCGCTGTAACGCGAACACGTGGTGCTAATTCCGGAAGCGCACTCACTACGCAGAGAACTGCGGCGGCGCCAGCCATATCGGTTTTCATCGCCATCATCGTGTCGTATGGCCGCTTCATCGAATAGCCACCAGTATCGAAAGTAATTCCTTTGCCAACTAATACAACATGTGGCCAATTGCTGGAGCCTTTTGGCGCATATGATATTTCGATAAAACGAGGTGGTGACTTGCGCGAAGAATTACCAACTGCGGCTAACCCACCGAATAGTGCTAATTCTTTTCCAGCTAAGACTTTTATTGAAATATCTCGCTCTTTAGCAACTGTTTTTGCATTTGCGGCCATCCAGGCTGGCGTCTTTATATTCGCCGGCGTGTGCACCATATCGCGAGCGCGCCAGACAGCTGCGGCAATTGCGAGGGCACGCTTTAGCGCCAAGGTTGAGATAGAAAGCGAAATAGTTGGCTTTAGTGGTTTAGCTCCACTTTTTAAATTCCAGAGGTAGGCACCCATAGTTGCCGAGATGGCATGTGCTGTTGCATTTGTATCAGTTGTTGCGCAGAAAGTTGAAATGCTTTGTGCTTTACCTTTTACTTTTCGGCCAACTGTGGCACCTGCAGCACGCAAAGCGGCTATTGATTGATCTCCTAAGCCAACTAGCAATAAACGTTCAGCTTTAGCATCTGGTGCACTAATCGGAAGTTCGAATGATTCGCCAGCTTTTCCAGATGGTGTAAAAAATTTAAGTTCATCAAGGAGATCGATTTCAAAAGTGTCGGCAATGCTCTTTAGCAAAAGTGTTGAGCCAACTAACTTGAACTCTTTTTCAGCCTTTGGGTCTAAGTTTTCGACCTCGACATAACCAAGGGCAATAATTTCACTGGCGAGGGCCAATTTAAAATCCGCTGGGATCACCTTTAGCTCTGGAAAATGTGCTGGTAGAGACATAAGCGTGAGGTTATCTGATTACTACTTCTTAATCAGTCCAACCGCTGCGTGTAACGCGGCACTTAAATTTGTGGCTTCTTCAGCATTCATTTCAACGACCAAACGTCCGCCGCCTTCTAGTGGAATTCGCATAACAAGGGAGCGGGCTTCCTTGGTAACTTCCATTGGGCCATCACCAGTACGAGGTTTCATGGCAGCCATTGGAACTCCTTTTAAGATCTTACGCGGGTGTGAGGGAGAAGTATCTCGCATTTAGGGGGTGAAACAGAAATCAAGAATGGCAATTAAAGGCCGAGCAGGGCGCTCAATCTGGACTTTCCGCTCGAAATCAGCGATATCACTGCCCGTTCTGGCACCCCAATTAAGTTGGCAATTTCTGGGGCAGCTAGCCCGCGCAAGAGATGCATCGTCAAGATAATGCGTTCTTCTTCGGGTAACTCCTTGAGCACTTCGGCCAAGGTTTTGGCTGGTTTTGAGGCGCTCATAGGAGTACAGGCTACTAGCGATTGGTTAGAGATCTCCGAAAGCGTAGAAGTGAGATTCGCACGCCTAAATAGGTAGGCAAATAGATCAAAAGAAAAATCGCCTTTGGCGCTTCGATGGTTTCTGACCAATCGAAAACTGTTGCGACTTCTTGCTCGCCGGAAATATCGGTTAGTTCGAACTTGCCCGTGCCTTTGATTACCTTGCCCACATGATCGACTTCGCATAATCGCGGTGGCAACCAATTTGTGACTACCATCTTATCCAGTAAACCAAACTTGAACCCAGATTTAACTAGTGGGCCAGTTAGTGCACTAATTGAGGTACCAACACCACTTCTGATATCTGAGGTAACCCAAACTCGAGTTTGCAACATCCAATCGCCTTGACTCTCCCAATCAGCAATTGCCGCCCAAACTTTATCGATTGGTGCCGCTATTTTCAGGCTGATCTTAATTTCGTTACTAGCCAATTTACTTCCCAGACTCATTAAGTGTTTTGATAACTTGCTCAACACTTGTGCACCAAGTTACTAATTCACGTTGGCCTGGTTTTACAAAACCTCCGGCTTCGAGATGATCAAGCAGAGTAACAAGTGGTGCGAACGCGCCGTGCGGATCAAGAATTAAAACTGGCTTATCGTGAAACTTAAGGAAACGGCCAACCCAGATTTCGAAGAATTCTTCTAGCGTGCCGGGGCCACCAGGTAAGGTAATAAAGGCATCTGCTAAATCTTCGATTTTTGCTTTACGTTCGCGCATTGACTCGACCACATGCAGCTCATCGCTATCGCGATCAGCAAATTCAATATCAACTAAAGATTGTGGGATCACACCGATTGTGTGTCCGCCAACTTCGCGAACCGCACGACCAATTGCACCCATCGTGGAAATGTGACCGCCACCAGATACCAAGCCCCAGCCTTGATTGCCGATGGCATTTCCAAGTTGGGTTGCAACCTCTTGATACTTCGCATCAATAGTCGGTGATGATGAGCAAAAGACGGCAATACGCATGTCGGTAAGGATAGGGGCTAGGCTTGTCTTATGTCGCAACGAGCAGCTGGGTATGGAATTGCCACTTTAATCAATGGTGGTGAAAAAGATGGAACCGTCCTTGATACTTGGTTCCCAGCACCTGTTTTAGGCAATCTACCTGCAACCGCACCCGCTGAGTTAGCTTCACTTGCAACACCTGACAATGCACGAGGTGTTCGCAGTGAAGTAGTTGGCGTTGAAATTGATTTAGCTACACCACCTGCCTCAGTTAGTGATGCTTACTTGCGCTTACATTTACTTTCGCATCGCTTAGTTAAGCCACATGGCCAATCACTAGATGGAATATTCGGAATTTTAAATAATGTGGTTTGGACTTCAGTTGGTCCGTGCCCAGTTGATAATTTTGAAATCACTCGCGGCAACATTCGGGCAGCCACTGGACAACACATTGCTATTTATGGCGTCGATAAATTCCCTCGCATGGTTGATTACGTAGTTCCAAGTGGGGTGCGAATCGCAGATGCCGATCGGGTAAGACTCGGCGCTCACTTAGCTAGTGGCACAACGGTTATGCACGAAGGTTTTGTAAATTTCAACGCCGGCACACTCGGAACTTCAATGGTAGAAGGACGAATTTCTGCCGGCGTGGTTGTTGGCAATGGCAGCGATATTGGTGGCAGCGCTTCGATTATGGGCACGTTAAGCGGCGGCGGTAAAGAAGTGATTTCGATTGGCGAGAACTGCTTACTAGGCGCTAACTCTGGTTGTGGCATTTCACTTGGTGATAATTGCGTCATTGAATCAGGCACTTATGTAACTGCTGCTGCCAAAGTATTGCTACCTGATGGTGAAGTAGTTAAAGCAGCCTCACTTTCTGGTGCTAACAATTTGCTATTTCGTCGTAATTCGCAGAGTGGCGCACTTGAAGCAGTTATGCGCACTGGTACTTGGGGTGGACTTAACTCAGTTCTGCACGCTAACTAGCTCTTCGCTCGTTGGCGCAAACCATGTTGATGGCAGTTTGGATCTACTGCGAAAAGTCTCACCGCTTAATTTAACTTTCTTTCCCGCACTTGATTTTCCTTCAATGAGTTTCACGGAACCAGTCTCATTTAAGGACAAAACTTTGACCGACAAAACATCTGGTAGCCCAAAAGCAGTAGCCAGCACTGATTGCGTGATATCTCGCTTCCACTTATAGAAATTCGGATTTAATTTAGGATCTAGAGACCACGGATCTGGAACCGAGAAGGTGTAGCCAACATCAGTCCCCCAGGCATTTTTTGAAGTTTCGGTTACGCCACCTGAGGATGAGCCAAAGTAGGTTCGGATTGGTAATGAATTGCGGGTGACGGTCAAACCAGTACTTTCAGTAATTGAAGTCCGAGAAACAGCGGCTTTCCAAATTAGCCCCCACTTAGGTTCAGCCTCCTTTGCATACCCAGCAAAATTCTGATCACTAATTGATGAATAAAGTTCGCAATCACAACTCTTTAAAACTTTTCCTACTTTACTCATGGCGTAACTTCGAGATGCAATCACTTGTGCTTCAAGTGCTGCGGCCGGCCAAGAGGAAGGAACTTCGCTTATTCCCCAAAGATACTCATCGTGCAATCTAACTTGATTCACAATCGCCAAACGATTTCCCAGTTTGGCATCTTTAATTACC
>JBEINS010000091.1:0-4551 GCA_040377985.1 Candidatus Planktophila sp.
AAGCACCTAAGCGTGAAAATTACGCTCATCTATGGTGCCCCGAGTGGGGGTCGAACCCACACTGGGAGGATTTTAAGTCCTCTGCCTCTGCCATTGGGCTATCGGGGCCATGCGATAAATCTTTTACAAACTAACGAAGAACGTGGGCAAATCTACCCGCTTTTTTGAGCACTGAATCCAACATTGGTTTGGTCAGCTTTCCAGTGAAAGTGTTCTGCTGGCTGGGGTGGAAACTAGCCATTATTAGGTACTTCACGCCATTGTGCTCATATTTAACCTCTGCCCCATGGCCAAACTTGGTTCTCCTAACCGGATGGCCTAATTCGGCCAGGGCTGAAAAAAGAGCAACCCAGGCAAAGTTTCCCAGGGCCACAAATGCTCTGGTAGTTGGCAGTGAAAGTTCTAGTTCGCGTAGAAACCACGGCGAACATTGATCACGTTCTTCGGTAGTTGGTTTGTTATCAGGAGGCGCGCAACGCACAGCCATTGAAATTCTGGTTTCACGAAGTTCTTGGCCATCATCACGCGATGTACTGGTTGCAATTTTCGCAATACCTAAACGATGAAGAGAGCCATAGAGCCAATCACCAGATGGATCACCAGTGAAGATGCGACCAGTGCGGTTTGCGCCGTGCGCACCAGGAGCTAATCCAACGATCATTAACTTTGGTTTGGGCGAACCAAAACCGGGTACAGCTTTGCCCCAGTATTTTTCATCTTGGTAGGCCTTGCGTTTAACTACTGCAACTTCTTCGCGCCATTCAACGAGTCGTGGGCAATCGCGACAAGCGATAATTTTCTTTTCGAGCAACGGCAAAGTTTTTATACTTTGCGCTAATTTCTTACTTGGCAAGCGACCATGCCATTCCATCGAGAATATCGTTTTCAGAGGCAACGAATTCTTTAGCGCCAGTTGCTTTCATGATTTCAGAGAGGACTAGTGAGCCAGCCCCGATTACATCAACGCGACCTGGGTGCATATAACCAAGAGCGGCACGTTCTTCGCGAGTCATGGTCAAAAACTTGTTGCTAACGGCATGTACTTGTTCAGCAGAGATGCGGGATAAATGGATTGCATGACGATCGTATTCCGGCAAGTTAAGCGCTGCAGCGGCAACTGTGGTTGCGGTGCCAGCTACACAAACTAATGTCTTCGCACCTTTAATATCTACGCTGGCATAGGCAATATCTATTGCGTTCTGGATATCACGGCGAGCAATCGCTATTTCATCAGCAGTTGGCGGGTCATTGCGGAAATGGCGTTCTGTCATACGAACGCAGCCAATATTTACACTAATCGCACTCTCTACTGAATCGGTGCCTAAAACAAACTCAGTGGAACCGCCGCCAATATCGACTACTAAGAAGGGGCCATCAGCGCGGCTAAATTCGCGAGTCGCGCCTGCAAATGAAAGGCGGGCTTCTTCGTCGCCTGAAATTACTTCAGGTTCGATACCTAGACGTTCTTTAACGCCATCGACAAATACTTCGCGGTTTAGTGCATCGCGGGTTGCGCTAGTTGCACAGAAACGCAGCTTTTCAACACCACGTCGGGCTAGTTCGGATGCATATAAGTCAACGGCTGCAAAAGTGCGAGAGATAGCATCTGGGTGAAATTGATTAGTTTCATCAACACCTTGACCAAGGCGCACGACTTGCATCTGACGAGTTACTTCGCGGAAATTATCTCCTTCAATATCGGCGATTAACAGCCGAATTGAATTAGTACCGCAATCAACTACACCTACGCGCATTAGTTGGCCTTTACATTTTCGGTGATGCTACAAGGTTGATCTTTCCACCACTCTGGCAATTTTGCTAACGCTTCATCGCCTAACGGATTCACATCTGGGCCAGCACAAAGCGAATGTGCAACTAATGAGTGAAGGCACTTAACCCGATCTGGCATTCCGCCCGCACTAATTCCTTCTACCTCGGGCACATCCATCTTTAGGGCAGCGCGTGCAGCTAAGTAATCTTCATGAGCAGCTGCATATGCGCCAGCTAATTCGGCATCAGTTGCTAAACGTTCGTTCATTTCGCCCATTAAGCCAGTTGATTCAAGGGTTGAGATAGCACCAGTTAAGCGTGGGCAAGTGGCATAAAAGTAAGTTGGAAATGGGGTGCCATCGCCAAGACGTGGTGGGGTTTCAACTACAGCTGGTTTTCCGCAGGGACAGCGATAGCCAATGGCATGAACATCGCGTGGAGTGCGGCCTAATTGGGCTTCGATGCAATCTAAATCTTCTTGCGATACTTCGCGTTCAGACATTAATTAGAGCCGGTTTCAGTAATTGATGCGATTAAGCGGTTGTACCAAGGCAAGCCAACTGGAATGTTATTTGCCACATCAGTCTTGTTTTCTTCGGCCTCGGTAGTTGCATCAGTAACTATGTATTGACGCTCGCCGGGCAGAACAAAGTGCAGTCGAGCACGAGCTTGTGACTTTACATATTCTGGATCGCGCCACAGTTCGAGTTCTTTGCGAGCTTCGGCCACTGCCGCATCGCCGGCTTTGATTTGAGCTTTTACCGCACTTATTTCAGCGCGCTGCGAAAAATAATGTTGTACGGGCGGTGCGATGGTGAGGGCTAGAAAGAAAAGAAAGAAGCCCAGCACCAGCGCGCGACTATTGGTATTGCGTCGACGATTAAAGTTTAAACGACGACGGGCCATGAGTTAAGTTCGCTTATGCCTTAAAGCGTGGGAATGCACCACGGCCTGCATACTTTGCACCACTTGCAAGTTCTTCTTCAATACGTAGCAATTGGTTGTATTTCGCCACGCGCTCTGTACGAGCTGGCGCACCAGTTTTAATCTGACCGCAGTTTGTTGCAACTGCGAGATCAGCAATAGTGGTGTCTTCGGTTTCACCTGAACGGTGTGACAACATGCTGCGGTAGTTTGCATGTTGTGCCATTGAAACTGCATCAAGCGTTTCAGTTAGCGTGCCGATTTGGTTTACCTTAACTAGAAGAGCGTTAGCAGTATTAGTTGCAATGCCCTTTGCTAGACGCTCAGGGTTAGTTACAAATAGGTCATCGCCGACAATTTGAATTCGTGAACCAAGAACATTGGTCATTTCAGCCCAACCAGCCCAATCTTCTTCGTTTAGTGGATCTTCAATTGAAACGATTGGGTATGAGTTAACGAGATCGGTGTAATAAGCGATCATTTCACCTGATGAGCGAAGTGATCCTTCGAACTTGTATTGACCATTCTCGTGGAATTCAGTTGCCGCAACATCCATCGCAAGTGCGATATCAGTACCTGGCTTAAAGCCGGCCTTGGTAATTGCCTCAAGAATTAGATCAAGGGCAGCGCGATTGCTATCGAGGTTTGGTGCAAAGCCACCTTCGTCACCAACGCTAGTTGCTAGACCGCGTTGCTTAAGCACTGATTTAAGTGCGTGATAAATCTCAGCGCCCCAGCGAAGTGATTCGCGGAAGGTTGGCGCACCAATTGGCGCAACCATGAATTCTTGAATATCAACATTGGTATCTGCGTGTGCACCACCATTAAGAATGTTCATCATTGGCACAGGTAGTAGGTGTGCATTTGGGCCACCGAGGTAGCGGAATAGTGAAAGGTCTGCGCTTTCAGCAGATGCTTTAGCAACTGCAAGTGAAACACCAAGAATTGCGTTTGCACCTAAACGTGATTTATTTGCAGTGCCATCAAGTGAAATCATGGCGCTATCAATAATGCGTTGGTCTTGGGCATCGAAACCAATAATGTTTGGCCCGATTTCATCATTTACAAATGCAACAGCTTTTTCAACACCTTTACCTAAGTAGCGAGTGCCGCCATCGCGAAGTTCAGAGGCTTCGAATGCACCAGTTGATGCACCGCTTGGGACAGCAGCACGTGCTTGAGTGCCATCTTCTAATTGAATTTCTACTTCAACAGTTGGGTTTCCGCGGGAATCAAGAATTTCACGGGCGCCGAGCGCTTCGATAATTGCCATGATGGCCTCCTATTGCTAATTGTTAACTATTTAATTAACTAGAGAGATCAGCGCTGAACTCAGGTGAGTAGTCTACCGCGCTTCATTGCTTTGGATCTGCGCCATTAGCGCGCGAGCCCGCTGGCGTAGCAAAGCATCGAGATCGATTTCATTGGCGCTGGCCCAAGCCGCGATTGCAAGTATTTGTTCAACCGCCATTTCGGCATCGTTAACCTGCGCTGTTGGCAAATCTAAGGAAACTCCATATTTCTCGGCACGATGTAATAGCTTTGAAATCAACGGCAACGAAGGTTGCGAGAGCGCAACGCCATCAATGGCCGAGGTGCGTCCTTTTTCAGCAGCTTTTATTTCCTCCCAATTGGAAATAACTTCAGCGACGCCCGAAACCTGCACATCAGCAAATACATGCGGGTGCCGGTTAATCAATTTATCTGCGATACCGCGGGCTACATCTTCGATCGTAAATGGGTTCTGCGGATCATCTTGCGCGATGCGAGCATGGAAATAAACCTGTAGCAGCAAGTCACCGAGTTCTTCTTGTAAGCCAGCGCGATCATTAGTTTCAACTGCATCGATAAATTCGT
>JBEINS010000073.1:0-5521 GCA_040377985.1 Candidatus Planktophila sp.
ACTGCATTAGGGGCAAAGTCCGGCGAAGAAGTGCTAACTACAGCGCCAATACTTAAAGCACCAAGTGCGTAGATGATTACCTCGGCATAGTTCGGTGTCCAAGCAACTACGCGATCACCGGCTACAACACCGAGATCAGTAAGGGCTGCAGCAACGGCTGCGGACTTAACTCTTAGTTGGCCCCAAGTTAGCTCGCTGCGATTGCCAGCTTCATCAATTGCAACAATTGCAACTTCATCAGCTTTACCTTGCGCCAGAATATTCTCGGCAATGTTAAGAGAGCTTTCTGGAAAGAACTTGGCATCAATAAAGTTCTTGCCGGGGGAGTAGTTAACGTTTCCTTTATCGCCAATGATTTCTAAGTGATCCCAAACTAGTGACCAGAAGTCGCCCGGTTGACTGATGCTCCACTTGTGAAGGTCGGCATATGAGTCAAGGTTTAAGCCAGTTTTAGCAACGGCGGCGCTGGTAAGTGAAGTTAGAGCGCTATTGGCAATAGCTTCATCGCTTGGTTGCCAAAGAAGCTCGTTGCTCAATTACTTGCCTTTATTTAAGTACTTAAAGCGAGCTCGGTAGTAAGCACCTGAGATTCCGCCAGGTGCGAACATTACGATCAAGATAAAGATCATGCCTAAAGTAAAGGCTGGCTCAGATAGTGGGCCACTTATGAAACTTGGCAAAGAATCAAAAGCAGAACCTTCGCTAAGAACGTTTAAGCGAGTGCTTAGAACTGAATAAACGATGCCACCAAGGACTGCGCCCCAACGGGTAACTGGGCCGCCCAGAATAACCATTAACAACAGTGCAATCGTGGTACCTGCATCTGCATAGCGAGGGGACCCGGAGCCACTAACAATTAACATTGCAGCGCCAATTAGCGCAGCCATGGCAGCTGATAGCACGAAAGAAAGAAGCTTAAAGCGATTTGGATTTAGCCCAAGGACAGATACACGTTGCTCGTTATCACGAAGGGCGGCAAATACTCGACCAGCTGAACTCTCGGTAATCCACCAAGCCGCAAAGTAGATAAAGACCAAGATGCCTAGGGCAAGAAGATAGAGATACTTGGTGTTTACAACACCAATAAAGAAATCGGGCACTCGTTCGGCATTAATAGGTAGACCATCATCACCATTTGTAAAGCCACCGAAATCTCGGCTAATGAAAACGTGTCCGGCTTGGCCAAATGCCAAAGTAACCATGGCAAATGTAATTCCAGTGGTGCGCAATGACGCAGCACCAGTTAATGCGGCCAAAATCGCAGTGAAAATAATTGAGCAAAGAGCGGCTAGATATAAGTTGACATTAAAGTCGTTGACCAAAATAGCAGTGACATAAATACCACTAGCGAAATAGAGGGCATGGCCGAATGAAAGCAAGCCAGTGAAACCAAAAAGTAAGTCATAAGTTAGCGCGAGGGCGCCATAGAGGAAGGCAACGGCCATGGTCTGCTGCAAGCCAGCTTTGGAT
This sequence comes from Candidatus Planktophila sp., assembly GCA_040377985.1. Classification (GTDB taxonomy): domain Bacteria; phylum Actinomycetota; class Actinomycetes; order Nanopelagicales; family Nanopelagicaceae; genus Planktophila. The sequence continues at coordinate 1,471 of JBEINS010000073.1, forward strand.
AGCGGGTTATCGCCGGCAAATGGCAAGATTGCGAAAATTACAGTCATGGCAATTAGCAACGGGCGGGAATATTTCCAACGTAACATAATTAGTGGTTAACCTTTCCGAGCAATCCTGAAGGTTTAGTAAGAAGGACTGCGGCCAAGATGATGACAACTACAAAGTCACCTAAACCAGTTAGATAGTAATTTGCGAATTGGTTGGTAACGCCGATTAACATGGCAGCGATTGCACTACCGCTAATTGAGCCCATGCCGCCAACTACAACCACGATAAAGCCGTAAATTAGCCAAGATCCGCCCATCTGTGGGGATACCCCATAAGAGAACACTGAGATCAGCACGCCACCAACACCGGCGGCAAAACCACCAATGAAGAAGACAGTGCTAAATGCCAATCGCACGTTAATACCAAGGGCCGAAACCATTGATCTGTTCTCAACACCTGCGCGAATAATTAAGCCGATGCGGGTGAATTTCAAAATGCTAAGCATGGCAATGAGCAAGATTGTTGCGACTCCGATGTAGACGAATCTATCGATTGGAATGATCGCTTCGCCAATAGTTACCGCTTTCATAAACCAAAGCGGAGTCGGGAATAAGCGGGCATCACTGCCGAACCAACCAGCTAGAAGTGCGGTAACAACTAATCCCACACCCACGGTCACCAGGGCTTGATCAATATGACGGTTATAGAGTCGATTAATAACTAGTTGTTCCATGAGCAGTGCGAATAGCCCTGCCGCGATACCGCCAGCAATCATCGCTGCGATGAAAGTCCAAGTAGTTGGATTTGGAAAAACCTTGGTAGAAATCCATAAGCCGGTAAATGCACCAATGGTTAAGAACGCGCCATGGGCGAAGTTAAGGACACCCATCAGGCCATAAATCAGTGAAAGTCCTGAGGCAACCAAGAAATAAAGAGCGCCCAGGCCAACGCCGGTAATTAGGATAAGTAGAAAAGTACTCATTTACTTATGACCCCCGCTTACGCCCAGCATTGATTTAACAAATGTTTCATCTTGCAAATTCTCTGGCCCGCCTTCGAAAACAACTTTGCCTTGATCCATCACAATGATGTTCTGCGCAATGGCTTTAACCAGGGCCAGGTTCTGTTCAACAATTAACATAGTCGAATGGTCGGCAACATGAGCTAACGCATTAGCAACTTCAGTTACTAACTTTGGCGCTAAACCTTTAGTTGGTTCATCGATAACCAAAATCTTGTTCTGATTTAGAAGTGCACGCGCAATTGCCACCATTTGCTGCTGGCCACCAGAGAGTGTGCCAGCGCGTTGGCTAGTGCGGGTCAGAAGTTCCGGAAATAGTGAATAAACCAGATCGTAATTTGGTTGCTCATCACGCGCAGCCAGTGAGAGGTTTTCTTTAACAGTTAAGCTCGCGAAAATCTCACGATCTTCAGGTACATAACCCATACCCATCTGCACAATCTTGTGGGTTGGCATCGCAACGATTTCAGTGCCGCCAAATTTTATACTGCCAGAGCCTGGGTTTAAGCCCATGATGGCTTTTAACGTGGTGGATTTACCAACACCATTGCGGCCAAGTAGTGCGGTAACTTTATTCTCAGGCACAACGAAATTAACGCCTTGCAGAATATGCGAACCATTTATGGTTACGTGTAGATCTTTTACCTCTAGCGAACTCATAGTTCGGCCCCTAAATAAGCGCTCTGCACAGTTGGATTATCCATAACATTTTTAGGGGTATCGATCGTGAGTAATTCACCGTAGTTAAGAACGGCAATGCGATCTGCCAGTCCCAAAATCACTTCCATATGGTGCTCGACAATCAGCACGGTCTTCTTATGCACAGTTGCTAGCGAGCGAATGATTTCTACCAGCGCCGGAATGTTCTCAACGCTCATGCCAGCCATTGGCTCATCAAGTAGAACTACATCTGATTTTGAGGCTAAAACAATCGCAATTTCTAGGCGACGCTTATCGCCATGTGAAAGAGCTCCAGCAAAGAGTGCGCCCTTATTAAGCAAGCCAACTTGCTCAAGGCAAGCAGATGCTCGGTAGAGAACTTCTTTGTATTTATCAGCACCTTTAGTCAGATTCATCGAAGAACCATCAGCGACTTGAGCAGCAATGCGCACATTTTCTAGCAAAGTTAAGAATGGAAAAATACTTGAAGTTTGGAAAGTGCGAGCAATACCAGCCTGTGCTCGTTGATGTGGCTTTAAGTTGGTGATCTCTTTTTCACCTAAGTGAATGGTTCCGGTTGTTGCTTCACGCAAACCAGAGAGCAAATTAAAGAAAGAAGTTTTACCAGCACCATTTGGACCAATAATTCCCAAAGTCTCATTTTGCTTAACTGAGAGAGTGATGCCTTCAAGAATCTTTGCGCCACCAATTGTTAGGCCCAGATTATTGACGGTTAAGGCTGAATTCATTTGGCTAATCTACCTGCTCTCAATTTATTTATCTAATTACTTGAGCGTTAAATTATCGAAAAAATGTGAAAAATGAAACTGGCCCCACACCGAAATGTAGGGCCAGTTTCAATCTAATTAACTAGATCAGACTGTTACGTTGTAAAGAGTGCTTACTAGAGATGGTACATAGCGACCATTAACTTTAGTTAGCTTTACAAGGAACATTGACTGAATCAAGGTGTGGTTTAGCTTGTTAACCTTATTTAAGCCAGTTAGACCAACGAAATTAAATGTTTCAAGTGAGGTAATCATCTTCTCAACATCTAGGTTCGGATTGGCTTTGACTGCCTGGATAATCATCTGTGCGGCGTTAACACCGGTTGATGTAAATAGGTCTTGAGACTTTCCAGCCTTGGCGAAGTCAGCCGCAATTGCTGCTGCTGCCTTGCTCTTTACAACACCTGGGAAGTAGCTATTTGTCAGGATTGCGTTAGCACCTTCAAATAGTGAACCGTAGATGTCATATGAAGCAACACCAGCAAGACCAGTAATTGGACGAGCTGTTGCATATGCCTTCTGCTGAGCTAATGCGGTGAACATGGCACCTGAAGTAGCAGCATTTGACCAAGCGATGAAGATGTAATCGCCCTTTACGTCAGCTGCCTTCTTAGCAAATGGGGTGAAGTCAACAGTAGTTGTTGGAACTTTGATTTCTTCAAATAGCGCACCCTTTGAAGCAAGGTATGCCTTTGCAGCAAAAATGTTACCTAGACCAAATGGGTTATCTTCAACAAAGAGGATAACTTTCTTGTTCTTGATTGGCTTAATGCTAGATAGCGGTGCGAAATCTTGTAGTGATGTATTACCTGATCGGAATACATACTTGTTAGCTGCTGAAGTAACAGCATCATTCTTGGCTGGGCCAGAGATGTATAGAACCTTGTTCTGTGCAGCTAGTGGCGCAAGTGTTAAGGCAACGCCTGATGAAGCTGAACCAACAATAATGTTTGTGCCGTTTCCGACCATTTCTTTAAATGAGGCAGTTGCTGATGCAGGATCTGCGCCATCATCTTTCTTAGTGATTACAAACTTACGACCATCAACAGCGTTCTTGCCGTTGGTGTAGTACTTAAGACCCCACTCGAGGCCATCGATATAAGCGTCGCCGTATGACTTAAGCGGACCTGATGTCGAGGTGATAACACCAATCTTGATTTCAGTAGCGGCATTAGCTGGCGCCGAAACTGGTGAAACTAGTGCGATTGCAAGAGCAGCAATTAGTGCGGTCTTGATCGAAGTCTTCTTAAACATTTAATCTCCTTTAGAAATTAATAGCTGATCGATTGGCGATCTGCATAGGCGATAGTTTAGGCGTAAAAGTGTGATTTACCGAATTTACGCAGGCCCTAGAAGAATTACGTTTCGTTATCTATAGTTAACTTATGAGCAATGAGCGATATCTTCCAAGCGAGAAATATGCAGTTCCAGTAAAGGGTGGCCAGCTAGCTTTATATAGATTTGGTAACAATTCACCTTCTGTTAACCATTTGCCAGTGCTGCTTATTCATGGCGTCACATCTTCTAATCGCGCATTCCAACTGTTCGCAAGATCACTTGTCGAACGTGGGTTTGTGCCATATGCCGTAGACCT
>JBEINS010000145.1:0-2988 GCA_040377985.1 Candidatus Planktophila sp.
AACCCAAATTACAAGTAGCGCCGATGGCAAGATTCGGCGAATACGTCTAGCGTAGAAAACTAACAAACTGTGTCTGGTGTTATCGAGTGCGGAGAGCTCAATCAGCTGGCTGGTAATTAAATAGCCAGATAGCAAAAAGAAGATGTCTACGCCCAGAAAGCCACCAGGGAGTAGATCAGGGAATAGATGGTTAGTTATCACGGCTAGAACTGCCAAGGCACGCAGGCCTTGAATCTCACGACGGTGTGAGAGTTTTGCGGTCATTAGCGTTCAGTTAGATTTTCGATGGTTAACCCTGGTGAATTCTCACTATTTATCAGCTCGCCATACATTGATCTAGTTTGGCTATCCCAAGTCACTCGTGAGTTTCGAATTTCAACATCAGTTGAGTTCATGACATCAAAGGCATTGTGTTTGCGGCGAATCACATCGGTAATCCCGTTTGGGCGCAGATCAACTCGGTGGGGCCATTTAGATTGATTTATCATGTGCTGATTGATGTTCTCAAAAACTACACCTTTAATTAACTCGGGGTGTGCGGCCCAAACTAGCGTACTTGCCTCTGTTGTGACATTGATATTTCGGAAAGTTACGTTTCGAACCTTGCCTTCATAGGTGCGTTCAATATTTCCATCGGTTCCCTTTTCAGGGTCGTCCCAGGAAAATGCGGTGACATGTAGAGCTTCGCCGTGGCCCCACCACATATCGCTGAAAGCTCTAGTCTGCACGATGCAGTCGGTAATTAAGACATTAGAGATCGTGCCACCTTCGCGAGAACGAACTGCGAAACCACGATGGGAATCGCGCACAATACAGTCACTGATAATGACGTTAGTAATATCTCCAACTGATTCAGTTCCCAGCGTGATGGCACCTGAAGTAGATTTGAAGAAGCAGCTGTTGATGATTACGTTATCAACGAGACCGTATTGTGAAGTTGCGGCACATGACTTCAAAGAAATGCAGTCATCGGCGGTCTCAAAATGGCAATTAGTAATACGAACATCCTGGCAGCGATCAATATCGATGCCGTCGCCATTTGGAACCATGAGATCACTCAAAATTCGAATGCCATTGATATCTAAATTGTTGCAGCCCGTGAATCGAACCGCCCAGAAAGCCGGATCAGTGATCGTTACATCAACCATCTTTACGCCGTAAGACTCAATCAGAAAGACTGTGAAAGGTCGCTCTAGATACTGGTCGCGACCTCCGATCGGGCCGCGCATCTGATGGATGTATTCACCACGGGTTGCAATAAAAGCATCGGCATTGCCATTAATAGTTCCAAGGCCCGTGATGCTCGCACCGTGAGCGCGAAAACCGACGATAAACGCTCTTCTTGGTAAAACAACCTCGTTAACTTCACTATCAGTTAAAACATCTATCGCATGCTCGGGGGAGTAGTCGGCGTAGTCACCGCTTGCCAACAAAATAGCGCCAGACTCAAGATGAAGTTCGACCTTTGGAAGTAGTTCGAAACTGCCAGATAAGAAGGAACCACCAGCCGGGATCAAGACCCGTCCGCCGCCATTTTCCGCAACTTGATTTATAGCCGCCTGAATATGTTTGGCGTTATTGGTTACACCATCAGCAACGGCCCCGCTTTGGGTGATTGAAATCTGCATTATTTACTAACAATTCGGTTATGTGACCAAAGCAAGTCATCTATTCGCTGCGAAATCGCTTCTAGATCTTTACTTTCACCGGTTACTTTGAAAGTGTGAGTTTCGCCTGCCAGTAATGAAACTATTTGAGAATCAACTTGGGTACCAAGAGCTAAAAGTTCAGGCATAAACGAGAGCTCATGAATATAGGTATTAGCTTTTACCTCAACGGTTAGAACGCCAGCTGAAATTTTCGCACTTGCGACAAGATCATGTTTAGGTGATTCCTGCGCAGGGCTTAGCGTTGTACGACGCGAGGCCCGAACCTCAGGGCAAGTTGCGAGAATGAAGCCCTCATAATTTCCATCGGCAATCTCAGGGAAAATCTCGGTAGCAGGTGTGCGAGAGACGCTGTAGCGATCAAGATTCACATCAATAGTGTGAGTCCTTACGACGGATCCATGTTTGTCGATTAGCGAGAGAACTACTTTGGTTTGCCAAGGATCTGGCAGATCATTTAACAATGTGATTTGCGCGCCTTGATCAACCCGGCCGACGACAATCGCTCTTGGTTGGTATGCCGACTTCATCGCATGCCAAGCCAATTTACGGAAACCCGTGTAATCCAATACTGCCCAAGAGATGGCTGGCCACATGTCATTGAATTGCCAGAGGATTGCGCCGCTGCAAGTCTCGTAAAGACTGCGGAAATGCTTTAGACCAATTTCAACTGCGCGGGCCTGACCAAGTGCTGCTGCGAAATACCAAGCGTGTCCACGGGTTGGAGGATTAGCAAACTCTCGAGAGAGACCCGCTGCGATCTTGCTCATGCCATCGAATGCTCGTTGGTGATAAGCAACTTCATCAGAAGTTGCGACCAAATCATCAGTGCCGATGGCGCGCGTAAGCATTGACCAGGAACCTGGTCCGTTGAAGCCAAATTCGGCAGCAAAGCTAGGGGAGTATTGCTCATAACGTTCATAGCCAGTTTCATTCCAGACATCCCAGATATGAATAGTTCCGGAGTCGAAAGACTTCACATTATCCGAATGCGTACTAAATGGTGAACCTGGAATATATGGTCGAGTTTGATCGATCTTTTTCAGCGTATTCGGAATAGTTTGTAAGTAGAAAGTTTCACCCCAAGGTCGGCCTTCAAGACCTTCTTGCCAACCCCAATATTGGAAACCTTCAATACATTCATTGCCACCGTTCCAAATTACTAAGGAAGGGTGACTGGCTAACCGACGAACATTCTCGTCGACTTCAGCCTCAACCTCTTCAAACATTTCCGGAATTTCAGGGTATGCCGCGCAGGCAAAGAGAAAGTCTTGCCAAACGACGATGCCTTCTTGGTCGCATAGTTCGTAGAAGTCATCAG
>JBEINS010000118.1:0-3527 GCA_040377985.1 Candidatus Planktophila sp.
CGAGCAACTAAGAGCGCTGAGGCACTGAACCCAGGTAAAGCTTTATGAGTACTAGTGACTAAAGCATCAGCACCAAGCTGCAATACATGCTTTGGTAAATCATTATGGAAACCAAAGTGTGCACCCCAAGCAGCATCAATTACTACTGGAATTTTATGTTCATGGGCTTTACTTATTAACTCAGGCAATTGCGAAATGGTCCCTAGATAGCCAGGTTCAGTGAGAAGTAACGCAATTGGTTTTTGTGGCAGTACTCGCTCTAGTTCAGAAAGTGGAATCCCGGTTGGCACACCAGTTGCTGCATCAATATCCGGTGCTAACCAAATAGGTTCGAGTCCTGCTAATACGAGAGCACTTAAAACTGAGCGGTGCGCAGTGCGCGCAACTGCAATCTTGTCACCTGGTTTACCAAGGGCCAAGATGACTGCCTGGTTAACGTGAGTTGAACCGCCAGTTGAAAAACGTGCGTAATCGCCGCCCCATAATTTAGCGGCTAGCGATTCAGCGCTCTTTAAGGTTTGGTTCGTTAATTTAATTTCATCTAAGCCACCATAGAGAGGTGTATCGCCATCAACTACTGCGCCTAAACCTAAATCGAGTTTGCTAGCGCGCTGCTTATGACCTGGGATCGTGAACGGAGTTCGTGCTACTTCGAAGTAACGTAGATAGGCATCTAAGAGCGGAGCATCTTCGCGCAGCGCTTTGAGGTAGGTCATAGCCGCAAGCCTAACTACAAGGCGCCCCGATCGGAAATATTGCCTTAGACTTTACTCATGACCGTACTTACTTCAGTTCCTCAGCAACGCCTCTTGGTTACAGAGATTCCTGGACCAAAATCTAAGGCGGAGATTCAGCGACGTAGTGAAGAAGTTTCAGGCGGATTGGGAATCGCATTTCCGGCAGTAATTGCAAGTACTGGTGGTGCAATTCTGGTTGACCTAGATGGCAATCAGATCATCGACATGGCTGCAGGTATCGGCGTAAACAATGTTGGTAATAGCGCACAGCGCGTTATTGATCGCGTGATCGAACAAGTTCAAGCTTTTTCACATACCTGTTTTACCGTTGCGCCTTACCAGGGTTACATCGATGTTTGTGCAAAATTAAATGCGCATACGCCAGGTACCCATAAGAAGAAATCAGTATTAGTTAACTCAGGTGCTGAAGCTGTTGAAAACGCGGTAAAAATTGCGCGTCACGCAACAAAGCGTCAAGCAATTGTAGTTTTCGAACACGCTTATCACGGTCGCACAAATTTAACTATGGCGCTAACTGCCAAGAACATGCCATACAAAGAAGGTTTCGGTCCATTTGCCAGCGAGATCTACCGCATGCCAATGCCATACGAACTTCGTTGGTTGGGCGATAAAGCAACGATCACAGCAGATGCACTAGAAGAAGTTGCACATAAGATTGAAAAAGAGATTGGTGCACATAACGTTGCAGCAATCATGATCGAACCTATTCAAGGCGAAGGTGGATTTATCGTTCCACCTAAGGGTTTCTTGCCTGGGCTTTCAAAGTATTGTGTTGAAAACGGCATCATCTTTATTGCCGATGAAGTTCAAACTGGTTTTGCCCGCACTGGAAATATGTTTGCGGTAGAACACGAAAATGTAGTTCCAGACATGATCATTACCGCAAAAGGTATTGCTGGCGGAATGCCGCTTGCTGCAGTTACTGGTCGCGCCGAAATCATGGATGCAATTCATGTCAGTGGCCTCGGCGGAACTTATGGTGGCAATCCAGTTGCCTGTGCAGCATCCCTTGGCGTCTTTGAAACTATTGAGCAAGATGGCCTAATTGAGCGAGCTCGTGAAGTTGGCAAGATTTTGGGTCATGCGCTCTGCGAACTCGCTTCTAAATATCCGATCATCGCTGAAGTACGTGGTCGCGGCGCAATGATGGCTATCGAATTAGTTAAGCCTGGTTCTCTCGATCCAAATTCTGAGGCAATGACGAAGGTAATTAATTACTGCGCTAAGAAAGGTGTCTTGCTACTTTCAGCCGGTACCTATTCAAATGTAATTCGTTTCTTGCCACCAATTGTTATTTCAGATGAACTATTACTTGATGCAATGAGCGTTCTTGATGAGGCTTTCGCTTCGCTTTAAAGTCCGCGCAAGAAATCTGGGTCATCATCGGGTGCAATAGTGCGCTTTGGTTTTTTACTGCCACCACCAGGGCGCTTTGGACGTCCGGCAATTAAGTAAGCAATTGCGCCAATAGCAGGCGTACCCAAGATGATAATTAAAATCCAGCCCCAACGTGGGAGCGAACGAACTTCGCTATCTTCGCGTTGTGCACAATCGATTAATCCATAGATTTGGATAGCTATCAATAGAACTGGGACTAAATATTTCATGGGTTTAGTTTAACAAATTCTTAATTCAATGCCAGAGCCAGCGCAAAAATGATCGCAAACCAGAGCTGTAGTTGACCGGTTTTGCCTAGTAGTGGAATTAACGCTGGGCCGGTAGCGCCCAATCGAACTTTATTAGCGATGATTAAAGTTTTGGGCAAAAGCAGCAAGGTAATCAAAGTATTTTTACCAGGTACCGCAAGGGCTGAAACGTGAGCAAGAAAAAGAAGAGCGATGAAGAGTTTACGAGCTCCGGCATCACCCAATCGAACTGCCAGTGTGCGCTTGCCAACTAACTCATCTTGAGCCCGATCACGGAGATTGTTTATGGCCAGAAGTGCGCAAGCTAGTGATCCCATTGGGATTGCAACTACAAAGCTTTGCCAAGTTAATTTCTCAGTCTGCACATAGTAAGAACCCATAGTTGCCACAAGCCCAAAGAATAAAAATACCGAAATTTCACCCAAGCCAAGATAGCCATATGGTCGTTTGCTGCCGGTGTATGTCCAAGCCGCAAATATTGCCGCAGCACCAACTGCGACTAACCAAAGTGAAGTCGCTTGCGCGAGCACTAGCCCAACTACAGCAGCGATAGCAAAAGATATGAAAGCTGCCAGCTTGACTGATTTCGCACTTGCTAAGCCAGAGGCCACTAAGCGGGTTGGACCAACGCGATTATCGTCTGTGCCTTTAATGCCATCGGAGTAATCATTGGCATAGTTCACGCCAACTTGAAGTGCCAAACTAACAACCAGAGCTAAACCAGCCATGGCCAAGTTGGCTTCACTTTTGGCCAATGACGTTGCTACCAATACTGGGGCGATAGCAGCTGGAAGTGTGCGAGGACGAGCACCTGCAATCCATTTATTCAAAACTAGAACTCCGATTTCATAGCTAATTGCGCAAGTGCGCCACGGTCTACTTTTCCGATACCGATCAAAGGTAGCGCAGATAATTGGTGGAAACGCTTTGGTTTAGCTGAGTTGCCGAATTTTTCCACCAAGAGACGTTCGACTCGCTCTGCAAACTCAGCTGGTACGTTAACCGTAGCTATGTGAAGTTCTTGCCCCCACTTTTGACTAGAAATTGCGAAAGCGGCAAATTCAAAGTTAGCAAAACTCTGCGAGATTGCACTTTCAATTTCGATAAGTGAAATGTTTTCGCC
>JBEINS010000177.1:0-2245 GCA_040377985.1 Candidatus Planktophila sp.
GGGCGAAGTTCGCACTAAATACCAAGGGCTTGAGACCGATACCGCAACAGGTGATATCGAGAGCTTGACCGGCCGCATTATCTTTAAGCGCGATACTGGAAAATTGTGTTTTGCCACTTTGCGCGAAGGCGATGGCACTGAACTGCAAGCAATGTTCTCACTCGACAAAGTTGGTGAAGATTCAATCACAGCCTGGAAATCTCAAGTCGATCTTGGTGACATTGTTAGCGTGACTGGCGAAATCATTACTTCAAAGCGCGGCGAACTTTCGATCTTGGCAAACTCGTGGCAACTTGCTTCAAAATCTTTGCGCCCACTACCTAATGAACATAATCCGCTCTCCGAGGAAACTCGAGTTCGCATGCGTTATGTGGATTTAATTGTGCGTCCTGAAGCACGAGTAACTGCCCGAATGCGTCCAACAGTTATGCGTTCATTGCGTCAAACATTCCACGAATTAGATTTCATTGAAGTTGAAACCCCAATGTTGCAAGTTCAACATGGTGGCGCAGCTGCTCGCCCATTTAAATCTTTTAGCAATGCCTATGACATGGATCTTTTCTTGCGGATTGCGCCAGAACTTTTCCTAAAGCGTTGCGTGGTAGGCGGCATCGAGCGAGTATTCGAAATCAACCGAAATTTCCGTAACGAAGGTGCCGACTCTTCACACTCACCAGAATTTGCGATGATCGAGAGTTATCAGTCATATGGTGACTGGCGTTCGATTGCCGAATTAACCCAGACACTAATTCAGAACGCTGCGATGGCTGTGTCAGGCTCATTAGTAGTTACTCATCAAGATGGCAGCCAAATAGATTTCAGTGGAAAATGGCGTGAGATATCGCTATATGACGCGATTTCTGAAGGTGCGGGCGAGACCGTAACTGCACTAACGCCAATGGAAGATCTAAAGCGCATCGCAACTAAGTTAGGCATGAAAGTTGACCCAGCTTGGATTGCCGGCAAGTTAGCTGAAGAAATTTTTGAGCATGTTGCTAAAGATCAATTAATTGAACCAACTTTTGTAATGGGTTTCCCAGTTGATACTTCACCGCTAGTTCGCGCTCATCGCGACACTCCTGGTGTGGCCGAAAAATGGGATCTCTATGTTGAAGGTTTTGAATTAGCAACTGGTTACTCTGAACTTATTGATCCAGTTATTCAACGTGATCGTCTAGTTGAACAAGCTCGCCTGGGTGCTAATGGCGATGTTGAAGCGATGCAAGTTGATGAAGATTTCTTACGCGCAATGGAATTTGGAATGCCACCAATGGGCGGAATGGGTATGGGCGTTGATCGTCTGCTCATGGCACTTACTGGTCTGGGGATTCGCGAAACAATTTTGTTCCCACTTGTTAAGCCGGAGATTGAGTAATGATCGAAGTTCGGCCAGCTCGCACCTCTGACATCAAGGGTATTCATAAATTAATTGCAGATTTTGCATCCGGTGGTCGCATGCTGCAAAAAGAGACAGTGACACTTTATGAGAGTGTGCAAGAATTTATGGTCGCGGTTGAAGATGGCCAAGTAGTTGGTTGTGGTGCGTTGCATGTGCTCTGGGAAGATTTAGCAGAAGTTCGCTCTGTTGCAATTACTGAAAAATTGCGTGGCAACGGAATCGGAAATCAAATTCTGGAACGAATTATTGATCGAGCTCGTGAACTTGGCCTTGCTCGAATTTTCTGTTTGACTTTTGAAACTAAATTCTTTGGCCGACATGGCTTTGAAGAAATTCAAGGCACCCCTGTTGAGCCTGAGGTTTACGCTCAATTACTTAAGTCTTATGACTCCGGTGTGGCTGAATTCCTCGACCTAGAATCAGTTAAGCCAAACACTTTGGGCAATACCCGAATGCTTAAAATCCTTTAAGGCGACCCATATTCCCGACCCGCCAGGGCACAAATTGGGGTTCAATCCGGTTCTAACTGGCATATCTAGTGGTTTTTCGGAGCGTAAAACCCACCTCGCGAGCTGGCCCCCTCGGGTATTAGGCTTAGCGAGATACGAATAGAAGGAGTACCGCCCATGTTTGAGCGTTTTACCGACCGTGCCCGCCGGGTTGTTGTTCTTGCCCAAGAAGAAGCACGCATGCTCAATCACAACTACATCGGCACCGAGCACATTCTGCTGGGTCTGATTCATGAAGGCGAAGGCGTCGCTGCTAAAGCGATGGAAGGCATGGGCATTTCACTCGAAGCCGTGCGCGCACAAGTTGAAGAAATTATTGGACAAGGTCAGCAAGCAC
>JBEINS010000155.1:0-2797 GCA_040377985.1 Candidatus Planktophila sp.
TAATGGGACATTGAGATCACAGCGTAAGAAAACGCGCTTTCCTTTGACTTCTAGCTCTTCGAGATGCGCCATAGGTTTTTAGAGTGTCTTACCTACGTACGAAATTAGATCTACTAGACGGTTTGAGTAACCCCACTCGTTGTCATACCAACCAACAACCTTTACTTGGTTACCAATTACCTTGGTCAGACCTGAATCGAAAATACATGATGAAGGATCAGTGACAATATCTGAAGAAACAATTGGATCTTCGGTGTAAGTCAAGTAACCCTTTAGCGCGCCATTAGCTGCAGCCTTCATAGCGGCGTTGATCTCAGCCGCTGTTGCTTCCTTAGCTAGCTCAACAGTTAAGTCAGTAGCTGAACCAGTTGGAACTGGAACGCGCATTGCATAACCATCGAGCTTGCCCTTTAACTCTGGCAGTACCAAAGAAATTGCTTTTGCGGCGCCAGTTGAAGTCGGGATCATGTTTGTTGCTGCGGCGCGTGAACGACGAAGATCCTTGTGTGGGAAGTCCAAGATAACTTGGTCATTTGTGTAAGCATGGATTGTGGTCATTAGACCCTTAACGATGCCCCAGTTGTCATTTAGCACCTTAGCCATAGGAGCTAAGCAGTTAGTTGTGCATGATGCGTTAGAAATAATGTGGTGATTTGCAGCATCGTATTTCTCGTGGTTAACGCCCATCACGATTGTGATGTCTTCATCTGTGGCCGGAGCCGAAATGATTACTTTCTTGGCACCAGCTGTGATGTGCTTTCCCGCATCGGCAGCCTTGGTGAAAATACCAGTTGATTCAACAACTACGGTTGCGCCCACTGCAGCCCAAGGAAGGTTTGCAGGATCGCGCTCTGCGAAAACTTTGATGGTCTTGCCACCAACTGTGATGGTGTCTTCAGTGTGAGTAACTTCTAGACCCAGGCGACCCAAGATTGAGTCATACTTTAAAAGGTGGGCCAAAGTTGCATTGTCGGTTAAATCGTTAATACCGACGATATTGATATTTGGATTAGTTAGTGCGGCGCGGAAAAAGTTACGTCCGATGCGGCCAAAGCCATTGATTCCAACATTAATCACGATAAACCTCGCTTCTAGTGCGTGAATTCTTCAGATCCGAAGAAATTTATTAACTCACCACAGCGCTGGGGTACGCCCTAACCCTATCAAAGAGATTTACTACTACTTAGTTACATCAGCTGTGATAGCCCTCGCAGGCACGCTCAGATAAATGAATACTGAGTTAATTAAGCAGATCTGGTGAAAGTCCGGCCTCGGTATCTGGAATTCCCAGATCTGAAGCACGCTTATCAGCCATCGCAAGTAAGCGACGAATTCGGCCAGCAATTGCATCTTTAGTCATTGGCGGGACAGCTAGTGAACCTAATTCTTCGAGGCTAGCTTGGCCATGCTGAATACGTAGTTCGCCAGCTTCCTTTAAATGATCTGGAATTTCTGGCCCCAAAATTTCCATGGCTCGGGCAACTCGAGCCGAGGCGGCAACTGCAGCGCGAGCAGAACGACGCAAGTTTGCATCATCGAAATTCGCTAAGCGATTAGCGGTTGCGCGAACTTCGCGACGCATGCGACGTTCTTCCCAAGCCAACACTGATTCGTGTGCACCTAAGCGAGTTAGCAAAACTCCAATTGCATCGCCATCACGAATTACTACGCGATCAACTCCGCGCACTTCGCGAGCTTTGGCCACAATGCCCAAACGACGCGCAGCACCAACTAGAGCAAGGGCTGCTTCGGGTCCGGGGCAAGTAATTTCTAACGAAGATGAGCGACCTGGTTCAGTTAGTGAACCGTGTGCAATGAAAGCACCACGCCATGCCGCTTCAGCATCGCAGATTGCAGCTGAGACAACTTGCGGTGGCAAGCCACGAACTGGTCGACCATTGGCATCAACTAAACCTGTTTGACGAGCAAGTGCGTCGCCATCGGAATTAACCCGAACTACGTAACGAGAACCTTTACGAATTCCGCTGGAAGAAAGAACTGCCAGATCTGATTCATGCCCATAAATATCGGCAATATCTTTACGCAAACGACGGGCGCTTTGGGCGGTATCTAATTCAACTTCAACCACAATTTTGCCAGCGGCAATATGTAGGCCACCTGCGAAACGTAGGAGCGAAGAAACCTCAGCTTTGCGGCAGCAAGGTTTGGTAATTGAGAGTCTGGTGAGTTCGTCCTTCACCGATGCGGTCATTGCCATGGCGTTATCCAACCAGTCTTTGCTCGATGATGTGTGCTAAAACTGGGGTCAATTTTCGGACATCATGCGCAGAACTGCCTGGTCCCATCGATAAATCGGCAGAAATCAGCGCACCACCAAGTGATTTAACGATTTTTTCTAAAGCTAAACGATCAGTTACCACATCTGAGTCCGCAATCACATAGTCGACTTTTAGCTCAGGCGCATACTTATGAAAGAGATGTAGGTGATCTTCGGCCGAATAACCGGCATATTCATCGCCTGAAGTATGAATATTCGCATCAAGATTTAATAACACGACTTTCTTAGCTTTGGAATTCACAATTGCATCACGTTGTGCTGGCACCATCAAATGCGGCAACACACTGGAAATCCAAGAACCAGGACCCATCGTAATTACATCGGCGTTACTAATTGCAGCAAGTGCTTCGCTACGAGCAGCTGGATTTTCCGGAAGTAATCGCAACGATTCTAACTTTCCTTTAGCAGTTGCAACTTCTGCTTGCCCGCGCACATTTATTCGCCCAATCGATGAAGTAAAGGTTGCTTCAATATCAAGTGGCACGGCAGCCATTGGTA
>JBEINS010000074.1:0-5386 GCA_040377985.1 Candidatus Planktophila sp.
ATGTAATTCAACTCCAGCGCCTGCTTGAACCTTCTCGCCTTGGCGCGAACGGCCAGCACCTAATCGCCATGCAGCTACGCCAACTTTCATGGCATCCATTGCAGTCATGGTGCCGCTATTGGTTGCCAAAATCTGATGACTCTCTTTTGCAACAGGTAGCGCTGCATCAGGGTTGCCACCTTGTGCGCTGATCATGCGTCTCCAATGATCCATCGCACTGCCATCGCGCAAAGCATCAGCTGGATCTTTACCAACGATGCCAGCCGCATCAATCATTTCGCGAGCTAACAAAATTGTAAGTTCAACTACATCGGCTGGACCACCACCGGCTAGTACTTCAACTGATTCGCGAACTTCAAGTGCATTTCCGGCAGTTAAGCCAAGCGGCACGTCCATTGCAGTAACTAGTGCGCGAGTTTTAACACCGGCAGCAGTGCCGAGTGCCACCATGGTGTGGGCAAGCTCGGCTGCCTTTTTAGGATCACTCATAAACGCACCGCTACCAGTTTTAACATCTAGCACTAAGGCTGATGTTCCTTCGGCAATTTTCTTGCTCATGATTGATGATGCAATTAATGGAATAGCTTCAACTGTCGCTGTTACATCACGCAAAGCATAAAGTTTCTTATCTGCTGGAGCTAAACCCGCACCTGCTGCACAAATCACGGCACCACAATCTTGCAATACTTTTAGCATTTCATCATTGGTTAATTCAGCACGCCAGCCAGGAATTGATTCGAGTTTATCTAGCGTGCCACCAGTATGACCAAGGCCGCGACCCGATAGTTGTGGAACTGCGCCACCACATGCTGCAACAAGTGGGGCGAGCGGCAAAGTTATTTTGTCGCCAACGCCACCAGTTGAATGTTTATCCGCAGTTGGGCGATCTAACTTCGACCAATTCATGCGTTCGCCACTGTTGATCATGGCATTTGTCCAGCGAGTAATCTCGCGAGTATTCATACCATTTAACAAAATCGCCATTAACAGCGCTGACATTTGTTCATCAGCTACTACCCCGCGGGTATAGGCCGAAACTACCCAATCAATTTGAGTATCGGTTAATTCATTACGATCACGCTTGGCTGAAATGATTTCAACGGCAGCAAAGGGTTCAATCAAGGCGTTTTTCCATCTCTTCTGGGCCAAATGCCCAAGGTAGTAGCTCCGCAAGTGGCTTGATGCCCTGGTCAGTCATCATCGCCAATTTACTTCCGCCATGTTCTTGTAGTAGCTGACGACAGCGACCACATGGCATTAAGTAATTCTTATTCAAATCTACACAAAGGAAAGCGACTAAGCGTCCACCACCAGAGAGTATTAAATTAGAAACCAAACCACATTCAGCACACAGCGTTAAACCATATGAAGCATTCTCAACATTGCAGCCAGAAATTATGCGACCATCATCGACCAAAGCTGCCACGCCTACGGGAAACTTAGAATATGGAGCGTAAGCAGTTTCCATTGCCGCAATCGCAGTTTTTTCGAGCAGCTGCCAATCAATGTCAGGCATTAGTGAGCACCACCGCGCTGATATGGAATTCCATCAGCTGCTGGTGCGCGCACCCGGCCAACGAAACCAGAGACTGCAATGATGGTTGCGATGTAAGGAACCATCATCATGAAGGCAGATGGAATTGGTGTGCCAGCGATTGAGAGCACGCTTCGTAATTGATCAGCAAAACCAAATACCAGTGCGGCTGAAAGTGCACCAAGTGGAGTCCAGCGGCCGAAGATCAGGGCCGCTAGTGCGATAAAGCCCATGCCGGCAGTCATCTCTCGGCTAAACGCACCAACAGAACCAACCGTGAAGTAAGCGCCACCAAAGCCTGCAATAGCGCCAGCAATAATTACATTGCGGAAGCGAACTTTATTGACATCGATACCAACGCTTTCGGCTGCAACTGGAAGCTCGCCAACTGAGCGCATGCGTAGTCCCCACTTGCTCTTAAAGAGTGCTATCTGAGTAACTATGATAATTACATAAAGCAGATAGATGATAATTGTCTGCGAGAAGAACATTGGGCCAATGATTGGCAGCTTATAAAGAATCGGAATATTAATTGGCTGCAGAATCGGTGATTCATTCCACTTCTCGGCATCTTCACGTAAGAATCGTTGGGCAGCAAAGCTCGTTAAACCAATAACTAATACGTTGATGACGAAGCCCAAAATAACTTGATCAATGCGGTATTTAATCGCAAAGACTGCCAATAGCACTGAAATCAGCGCTCCAGCAAAAGGCGCTACCAATAGTCCATACCAAGCATTTTGGAGCAAGCTTCCGACTACGCCTGCGACAAAAGCACTACCTAGTAATTGACCTTCGATAGCAATGTTAATGACACCTGATCGCTCACAGACAAGTCCAGCGAGTGAGCCATAAATTAGGGGCACGGCCAGAATAAGTCCGCCTTGAAGTAGTCCAGTAAATGGTACAAAGTCTCCGGCAGATGCCCAACAAAGAAATGCCATAAAGAATCCAATAGAAAAACCAAAAATGGCTATGCCATGTTTCTTTCCTTTTCGGAATAGAAAATATGCCAGCGCTGTAAACAAAACGGAGAGTACCGAGAACCCATACGCGCCAACTCTTGAATCGATAACCCACTGCTGGATAAGCACCCACTCTTTATCCAAAACGAAACTATAAGTTACATCGCCACTAACTTTAGGTAGATATGCAAAAACCACTATTGAAAAAATACTTGCAACTGCCATGGAGTAGATGCCATTTAGCTTGCGCTTGGATTCACGGGACATTGTTGTTTGGTTCTTCATTACCCGTTCCATCCCTTAGATGCCATAGCTGATGCCTCTTGCAGATTTCGCAATTTAAATATCCGCTTTACTAGATCTGGAGCTGCGATAAAGAGAACTACTAACGCCTGGATTACTAAAACGATTTCAACGGGTACGCCCACATTTGCCTGCATTGTTTGTCCGCCAACGCGAAGACCTGCAAATAAGAAGGATGCCAGAACAACGCCAAGTGGCGTTCCGCGCCCAAGCAATGCAACGGTGATTGCATCAAAACCAAAGGATGCCGCAACTGTGTCAGTTAATTCATACTGATTGCCTAAAGTATGAATAGCACCACCCATGCCAGCAAGGGCACCTGAGATCGCCATTGTTGCAATCATCGCGGCTGAAACTGAAATACCTGCAGTTCGCGCTGCACTCGAATTCGCACCTACTGCGCGGAATCTAAAGCCAATAATGCTGCGGTTCAATAACCACCAGATAAATACTGCAGCTGCTAAAGCGATAAAGATTCCAATATTCACACGGTAATCAACCCCAAATAGGTTAGGCAACTTTGCCGTCTCTTTTACCGATGGTGCAATCGGATCTAAGCGCCCTGGACGCAAGAAATACTGAGTACTTAAGAGGAATAGTAAGAATTTTGCTGCGATGTAATTAAGCATGATGGTCACGATTACTTCATGAGCACCTGTTTTTGCTTTAAGTAATCCAACGATACCGCCCCAGAGCGCAGCCAGAATAAGGCCGGCAAGAGTTGCTACCAGAATATGCATAACCATTGGCATTTCATATTTAAAGCCAATGTATGAAGCGCCTATCGCACCAAAGATAAATTGACCTTGTGCGCCAATATTAAACAGACCTGACTTAAACGCCAGCGCAACGGAAAGACCACAAAGAATTAATGGCGCAGTAGCAACCATAGTTTCACTTAGTGGATAGAAACCAGCCATGAAGCTCTTGCCTTCAGCCAAATTGGGATCATAGATCGCACCTTGGAAGAGAGCTAAGTAGGCATTTCCAACTGTGCTGCCTAGAATCTTTAGAAATTCAATTGGCGATGAAATCTTGGCCAACACTTTGTTATCGGTAAAACCAATTACTAGCCCGCCCACAAAGAGTGCAAGTAGAAATGCAAAGAGTGGAAGTAGAGTTTTATCAAGAATCTTCTTAATCATGCCGCACCACCTTTAACGGCAGCCGTATGTATGCCAGCCATGTATAGACCAACTTCCTCACGAGATGCTGTTGCTGGAACGATTGCGATGATTTCACCGCGGTACATAATTGCAATGCGATCGGCCAACGCAAATACTTCATCAAGCTCAGTACTAAATAGAAGGACTGCGCGCCCGGAATCACGCTCGGAAATAAGTCGTTGATGAACGAATTCAATTGAACCAACATCAAGACCACGGGTTGGTTGGCAGACCACTACTAGTTCAACCGGGCGCGAAAGTTCGCGCGCAAGAACTACTTTCTGCTTATTTCCACCCGATAGAGATGATGCTGGGTCATTTGCACTTTGAGCTCTAATATCGAATTCTTTAATACGTTCAAGGGCTACCTGATGGGCCATTGCCGGCTTATAGAAAATACCCTTGGAATAAGGTGCCTCACTATGGGTATCTAGAATCAAATTCTCAGTAATTGAAAAGGATGAAATCAAGCCATCAAGCTCACGTGATTCAGGTACATATGCGATTCCAGCCTTGAGGCATTCATCAACTGAACGGCCGATTAATTCGTTGCCGGAAAGCTTGATCGAACCAGTTAGGTGCTCTCGCAAACCAACTATTGCTTCGGCTAATTCACTTTGGCCGTTGCCCTGCACGCCAGCTACTGCCACAACTTCACCAGCAGAAACAGTCAAATTAATCTTACTTGCTAAAGCACGACCAGTCGTATCTAAAACATTTAAGTCAACCATTTCCAGAATCGTCTTTCCTGGTTTGCCATTGGCTTTATTTACCGTTAGATCCACTGGCCGGCCGACCATAAGCGAAGCCATCTCTTCTTGGCTAGCTGAAGGTTGGACTGTTCCAACAACCTTGCCACGGCGAATAATTGAAATTCGATCGGCTACTGCTTTTACTTCCCGCAATTTGTGGGTGATAAAAACAATCGAACGGCCAGAATCACGCAACTTCTTCATATTTGCGAGTAACTCATCAGTTTCTTGTGGAGTTAAAACGGCAGTTGGTTCATCAAGAATCAGAATCTTTGAGTTATAGATAAGGGCGCGAATAATCTCAACTCGCTGCTGAATACCAACGGGCAAGTCTTCAATAAGGGCATCTGGGTCTACTTCAAAGTTAAATTCTTTAGATACTCGAATAATTTCTTCTCGCGCTGTAGCTAAATCAAGTAAACCTGCGCGGTTTGTCTTCTCATGACCCAACACAATGTTTTCGGCAACCGTGAAAACTGGAATCAACATGAAGTGCTGATGAACCATTCCGATACCTGCAGCTAAAGCATCTAGTGGGCTCTTAATTTTGATTTCTTGGCCATCAACTAATATCTGACCTTTATCTGGTGCAAGCAGTCCATAAACAATATTCATTAAGGTTGATTTACCGGCGCCATTTTCGCCCAAGATAGCGTGAATCTCACC
>JBEINS010000045.1:0-7511 GCA_040377985.1 Candidatus Planktophila sp.
CGACATTTACTTAGCCGCCAATTCTGCTGCACGATTGGCAGCGCCATCCATAGTGTCTAGTTGTTCAACCAGCGGGTGAGCTGCAGCAGTCAAAATTGCGCGACCTTCGACCACGTTGTTGCCATCGAGGCGAACCACAATTGGCTTGGTGGCCTGTGCGCCAAGTAATTCAAGGGCTTGCACGATGCCGTTAGCTACCGCATCACAGGCAGTTATGCCGCCGAAAACATTTACAAAGACACTCTTCACATCTTTATCGCCCAAGATAATTGAAAGTCCATCGGCCATAACTTGAGCTGATGCACCGCCACCAATATCTAGGAAGTTAGCGGGGCGAACACCACCGAATTTTTCACCAGCGTAGGCAACCACATCAAGCGTGCTCATTACTAAGCCGGCGCCATTACCAATAATGCCAACTTGGCCTTCGAGTTTTACATAGTTCAAATTCTTAGCTTTAGCTGCAGCCTCTAGCGCGTTCTCGGCTGCTTGATCAACAAGTGCTTCATGATCAGGGTGGCGGAAACCGGCATTTTCATCGAGAGTTACTTTGCCATCTAGGGCGATGATCTTGCCATCAGAAGTTTTAACTAGCGGATTAACTTCAACGAGTGTGGCATCTTCAGAAACAAATGTTTCCCAGAGTTTTACTAGAACTGAAGCAACTTGATCAGCCACATCAGCTGGGAATTTTGCAGCTGCAATAATTTCAGTAGCGCGAGCTAAATCAATACCAACATTGGAATCAACTGGAATCTTGGCCAACTTCTCAGGGGCAGTGTGTGCTACTTCTTCAATTTCCATGCCGCCGGCAACGGAAGCCATAACTAAGAAGGTGCGGTTTGAACGATCAAGCAGAATCGCTAAGTAATACTCAGATTCAATTGGCGCAGCTGCAGCAATCATTACGGTGCGAACTTCGTGGCCTTTTATATCCATACCTAAAATAGCACTAGCTTTTTCGCGAGCATCAGCTGGGTCAACGGCTAACTTAACGCCGCCTGCTTTTCCGCGGCCGCCGACTTTTACCTGAGCTTTAACTACAACTTTGCCGCCGACTTTTGTAGCGGCTGCTTCAGCTTCATCAGCGGTCGTTGCGATCGCAGCTGGCAGTACAGGTACGCCATGCTTTTCAAATAGATCGCGAGCTTGGTATTCGTATAAATCCACTAGTTGACCGCTTTCCTTGTTTGCTTAAGAGCGTGAACGACGCGTGAAACCTGCCTAATACTAGAGCTTCTCGACAGGTGCATAGCGCAACAGCAAACGCTTATCGCCGTATTGGCCAAAGTTAATGGTTGCCTCGCTCTTATCGCCCTCGCCAGCAGTGCCGACAACTGTGCCTAAACCAAATGTGTCATGTGACACACGATCGCCAATTGCCAATGTAATTCCAGATGGCGCTTTGCGCCCAGTTGCCCGTGGTGGTGGTGCAGTCGCAACTCTTGGTTTGCGAATCAACGATGGAGATATCACGTTGTGATTTCGCCATTCAATTACATCGGTTGGAATCTCATCGAGAAATCTAGAAGGTGGATTGTAATTTGGTGCACCCCAAGAAGATCGATATTCAGCGCGCGAAATATATAGTCGCTCTTGCGCGCGAGTTAAGCCCACATAAGCCAATCGACGCTCTTCTTCAATCTCATCTTTTTCGCCCAGCGTTCGCGAATGCGGAAAAATGCCATCTTCCATGCCGGTTAGAAATACCGTTGGAAATTCCAAACCTTTAGCAGTGTGTAGCGTCATTAAAGTCACTACCCCACCATGATCTTCACCTTCTGGAATCTGATCTGAATCAGCAACTAGCGAGACTTTTTCGAGGAAACCAGAGAGTGAAATTTCTTCATCTTCAGTTAACTCTTCAAAGGGACGTTCTTCATATTCCATAGCAACGGCTAAGAGTTCCTTTAAATTCTCAACGCGCACTTCATCTTGTGGATCAGTGCTATTTGCCAGTTCTGCCAGCAAACCAGATTGTTCAAGAACTGCTTCGACAATTACAGATGGGCGCACCTTTGCTTCAACTAAAACTGCCAACGCGCTAATCATGTCGGTGAATTGTTTAATTGATTGCGCAGCTTTTGGTGGAATTTCAGGTGCTTCAGCTGCTGCAATGAGCCCACCCCAGAAGGAATAGCCGCGAGATTTCGCATGTGCTTCGAGGATCTCAAGTGCTCGATCACCGATTCCGCGCTTTGGATAATTAATCACCCGGCGCAATGAAACTTCATCTTCGGGGTTTGCAATAACCCGCAAGTAGCTGAGTAAATCTTTAACTTCTTTGCGCTCATAGAAACGCAGCCCACCAACTACTTTGTAAGGCAGCGCTGCCCGCATGAATACTTCTTCAAAGACACGAGATTGCGCATTGGTGCGATAGAAAACTGCCGTTTGGCCAGGTGTTGAAAGACCTTTATCCATCAGAGAGCGAACTTCGTCTTTAACAAATTCAGCTTCATCGTGTTCGGATTCAGCAACATACCCAACTAATGGCGCACCAGCACCGGCTTGTGACCAAAGGTTTTTCTCTTTGCGCGACTCATTCTGAGTAATGACTGCATTTGCGGCGTTCAGAATATTTTGGGTAGATCGATAATTTTGTTCGAGCAAAATCGTGGTCGCATTTGGGTAATCAAGTTCGAACTGCATAATGTTTCGAATGGTAGCGCCACGGAAGGCATAGATAGATTGGTCGGCATCGCCCACCACGCACAGTTCAGCCGGCGGCAGCCCTTCAAGATCGCTACCAACTAACTCGCGCACCAGAATATATTGCGCATGGTTGGTGTCCTGGTACTCATCTACTAGGACATGGCGAAAGCGCGAACGGTAGCGAGCTTTAGCTTCGGGAAAACGTTGCAGAACTTCAACTGTCTTTAAAATTAGATCATCAAAATCCATCGCATTGGATTGCTGTAATCGACGTTGATAGAGCGAATAAACATCTGCCACAACTTCTTGAAATTGATTAGTAGCAGCATTTAGATAATCAGCTGGCCCCATTAACTCGTTCTTGGCGTTGCTGATAACCGACTGAAATTGACGCGGCGGATAACGCTTAGGATCAAGGTTTAAATCTTTCGAAACAATGGTGATCAAGCGCAAACTGTCAGCGGAATCATAAATTGAGAAGGAATTGCTGTAACCCAATCGCGCGGCTTCTTGGCGCAAGATTCGAACGCAGGCAGAGTGAAAGGTCGAAACCCACATAGATTGCGCAATCGGTCCAACTAGCTCTTTAACGCGCTCCTTCATTTCACCGGCTGCCTTGTTGGTGAAAGTAATCGCCAAAATTGAATATGGGGTGGCATTTCGTCTAGCCATCAAATAAGCGATGCGCCGAGTTAAAACTCGAGTTTTGCCAGAGCCAGCACCTGCCACAATAAGAAGTGGCCCACCTGCATGAACTACGGCAGCACCCTGTTGCGGATTAAGCCCCGCAATTAACGGATCGTTACTGATTTCGGTGCTGCTCATGGCGCGCAGTCTATTAGGCTACGGCGACAGAATTCTTTAAGGGAGCAGACACATGGAACCGATCGCCGATAGTGAGATCAAGCGAGTTCTAGTTGTTTGTGCCCACCCAGATGATTCTGATTTCGGTGCATCAGGCACTATCGCGCAATGGGTAAAAGCTGGCATTGAAGTTGGCTACGTTCTTTGCACAAATGGCGATCAAGGTGGCGAAGAATCTGGCATCCCGTTGGAAGAAATGCCGCAAGTACGTCAACGCGAACAACGCGAAGCTGGCGCAATTATTGGCGTCACTGACATTACATTTTTAAATTACCGCGATGGTTGGCTCGAACCAACAATTGCACTACGCAAAGATATTGTGCGTGAAATTCGCCGCTTTAAACCAGATCGCCTAGTTTGTCAGAGCCCAGAACGTAACTGGGATCGCATCGGTGCGAGCCATCCAGATCACCTAGCAGCTGGCGAATCAGCAATTCAAGCGGTTTATCCAGATGCCCGTAATCCCTTTGCTTTTACTGACTTAAAAGAAGCTGGCTTTGAACCTTGGCGAGTAAAAGAAATTTGGGTTATGGGTCATACGCAACCAGATCATTGGGTGGATATCTCTAAAACATTTCCGTTAAAAGTGAAAGTTCTTCAAGCTCATGCGTCACAAACTGCCCACAATAAAGAGTTAGAAAATATGTTGCGTGAATGGGGCATGCGCAATGCTGCCAATGGTGGCTTTGCTGATGGAGTTATTGCCGAAGCATTTAAGATTGTAAATACAAACTAGCGAACAATAACGCGGCGAATCTCAACACTTTGAATTGGGAAGCCATCGCCGCTGTAGTAATACTTGCCATCTTGACCTTGCTTAGCCGCCCCTGCTGCTGCAATAGCTTTCAGAGTTTCTAACCCACTAGTGATGCGACCCCACACTGTGTAATAAGGGTTAAGTGCGGAATCTTCAAATACAAAGAAGATCTGGCTGCCATTTGTATTCTTGCCAGAGTTCGCCATAGCCAGAGTGCCGGCCGGATAAGTAATGCTCTGACCAACTGGCAAATTCTCATCTGGAATTCCAGTCCAGGGCTTGCGATTAAAGACTGGCCCACTTGTTCCTGTTGCTGTTGGATCGCCACACTGCAGCACATAAAGCCCTTGTGTGGTTAACCGATGACAAAGAGTTCCGTTATAAAACCCTTTGCTGGCTAGTGTTGCTAGCGCAGTTAAAGTCTGTGGTGCTTTATCGCCAACCGTCTCGACCACAATGTTTCCGCAATTAGTGATGAAAGTAAAAGTTGTTGGCAATACTTTGGCAATAGTTTTTGGTTGGGCAATTGATGGCGACGCATGTGGTTTTGAATTTGCTTTAGTACATTTCTTCACTGGCTCTTTAGTAGCTGCCGAAACTGTTGGCGCAAGCGAGGCGGCCAGAACAATTGCGGTTGCGATTACTAAAGTGCGTTTCATAGTGGCTCAATTATACCGATCGCTCGGATTACTCCCACTCGATTGTTGCTGGGGGTTTGCTAGTAATATCCAGAGTGACCCGATTTACTTCGCGCACCTCGTTCGTAATTCGGGTGGAAATCTTGGCTAGGACCTCGTAAGGAACGCGAGACCAGTCTGCCGTCATAGCATCTTCGCTCGAAACTGGGCGCAGCACGATTGGGTGGCCATAAGTGCGGCCATCGCCTTGCACGCCAACACTGCGCACATCAGCTAATAGAACTACTGGGCATTGCCAAATTTCGCGATCAAGGCCGGCAGCCTTTAACTCTTCGCGAGCGATGGCATCAGCCTCACGCAATATTTCTAGGCGTTCAGCTGTTACTTCACCAATAATGCGAATACCAAGGCCTGGACCTGGAAAAGGTTGGCGCCAAATAATCTCTTCAGGTAAACCTAGCTGCAAACCAACTTGGCGAACTTCATCTTTAAATAAAGTACGAAGCGGTTCGATTAACTTAAATTTTAGATCAGCCGGCAAGCCACCTACATTGTGGTGCGACTTGATATTTGCTGTTCCCTCGCCGCCACCAGACTCGACTACATCTGGATAAAGCGTGCCCTGCACTAAGAATTCGACATCTCCCCCGGCTGCAATATCGCGCGCAGCTGCTTCGAAGGAACGAATAAATTCGCGACCAATAATCTTTCGCTTAGTCTCAGGATCAGTTACGCCAGCTAGAGCGGATAAGAATTGCTCCTTAGCATCAACGACAACTAGTGATACGCCAGTTGCTGCTACAAAGTCGCGTTCAACTTGTTCAGATTCGCCTTTACGTAACAAGCCATGATCTACGAATACACAAGTTAATTGGTTTCCGACTGCTGCCTGAATAATTGCAGCAGCTACTGCTGAATCAACACCGCCAGATAGCCCGCAGATTACTCGCTTATCACCGATGACTGCTTTTGCTTTAGCGATTTCGGTTGCGGCAATATTTTCTGAGGTCCAAGTTGGTTCACATCCGGCAATCTCGATTAACCAACGCTTTAAAATAACTTGGCCTTGTTCAGAATGTAGAACTTCGGGATGGAACTGAACGCCAGCTAATTTTCCATCGCTACTTTCAAATGCAGCAATTGGCGTATCAGCTGTTACGGCGCAAATTGTGAAACCAGCTGGCGCAGTTGTAACCGCATCACCATGGCTCATCCAGACGTTTTGCTTAACTGGCAACCCTGCAAATAACTTTGCACTCGTTGTTGCCGTAATTTCAGTACGACCGAATTCAGATTTTCCAGTTTGGCTAACGACGCCACCAAGAGCTGCAGCCATTGCTTGGAAGCCATAACAAATACCGAATACCGGAATGCCTAATTGCAGGATACTTTCATCAAACTTAGGTGCCCCCGGTGCATAAACGCTTGATGGGCCGCCCGATAAAATGATTGCACTTGGTGCTTTGGCTGTAACTTCAGCCGCGGTAATTGATGAAGGCACGATCTCAGAAAAAACATTTGCTTCGCGCACTCGGCGCGCAATTAATTGCGCATATTGCGCACCAAAATCAAGAACAAGTACTGGATTAGCCACGGTTAATAAGTACCTCGACGCGCTGGAATTCCTTTACATCGGAATATCCGCAAGTAGCCATTGCGCGGCGAAGAGCGCCGAATAAGTTCATGGAACCATCTGAAGTACTTGAAGGTCCGAGCAGAATTTCTTCGAGCGTGCCAACTGTGCCAACTGCAACGCGTTCACCACGAGGTAGAACGGCGTGATGCGCCTCTGATCCCCAGTGCCAACCTAAGCCAGGAGCTTCTGTGGCTTTTGCTAATGGGGAACCCATCATTACTGCATCAGCGCCCATTGCAATTGCTTTCGCAATATCACCACTACGGCCAACGCCACCATCGGCAATTACATGTACGTAACGGCCACCAGATTCATCGAGATATTCACGACGAGCAGAGGCAACTTCAGCAACGGCAGATGCCATCGGAACTTGAATACCCAAAACTTTGCGAGTGGTGTGTGCTGCCCCTCCTCCAAAACCAACTAGAACACCAGCAGCTCCTGCGCGCATCAAGTGCAGCGCACCTGTTGCAGTGGCAACGCCGCCAACAATTACTGGCACATCTAGTTCATAAATAAATTTCTTCAAGTTAAGCGCATCGTCGCGAGTTGCTACATGCTCGGCACTAACTGTGGTTCCGCGAATAACGAAAATATCAACACCGGCATCGACCACAGCTTTATGAAGTTCGGCAGTGCGTTGTGGTGAAAGTGATGCCGCAACAGTTACGCCAGCTTCGCGAATTTGCTTAATGCGCTCTTTGATCAGTGCTGGCTGAATAGGTGCGCTGTAAAGTTCTTGCATACGACGAGTTGCCTGCGCATCAGGCATTGATGCAATTTCACCAAGCTGAATGCGGGGATCTTCATATCTGGTCCAGAGGCCTTCGAGGTTTAGAACACCGAGGCCACCTAATTTGCCGATCGCAATTGCGGTTTGTGGTGAAACCACTGAATCCATTGGCGCTGCCAACATTGGTAACTCAAATTTATAAGCATCGATCTGCCATGAAGTTGAACC
>JBEINS010000144.1:0-2999 GCA_040377985.1 Candidatus Planktophila sp.
GATCGATTAGCTACCGGGAAATTGGTTAGGTGGACTGAGCTAGCTGCATTTGCATCAACTGGTCGAACCAACACTTGCCAAACTTCTTCCGTAATAAATGGCACCATCGGAGACATTAATTGGGTTAGAACAACTAGAGATTCATGCAAAGTTGCCATTGCGGCAACATCGCCATCCCAGAAACGGCGACGAGAACGACGTACATACCAATTAGATAGATCATCGATAAATGCGGCTAGCGCTTTACCAGCGCGTTGCGAATCGAAATCACTCAGTGCTTCATCGACTTCAATAATTAACGATTGCAATTCACTATTAATCCAGCGATCCATCAGTGGGCGAGTGGCAATGTCTGGCGCTTGAGAAAGTTCAAAGTTTGCTGCTTGCGCGTATAGGGCGTGGAAAGAAACGGTATTCCAGTAAGTTAATAGCGTTTTGCGAATTACTTCAGTGATCGCTTCGTGCCCAACACGTCGAGCAGACCAAGGTGAACCAGCGGCCAACATGTACCAACGAATCGCATCGGCGCCATGTTGTTCCATAAGGGCCATTGGTTCTAGAACGTTGCCTAAGTGCTTGCTCATCTTGCGGCCATCTTTATCAAGAATATGACCTAGACATAGAACAGTCTTATATGAGGATTCATCGAAAACTAACGTTCCGATGGCCATTAGCGTGTAAAACCAACCGCGAGTTTGATCGATCGCTTCGCAGATGAAGTCAGCTGGGTAGGCCGCGGCAAATTTCTCTTTGGAGCCCTCTTTATGTGGATATCCAAATTGCGCAAACGGCATTGCACCTGAGTCATACCAACAGTCGATAACTTCTGGCGTGCGAGTCATTGGTTCTTTGCACTGCGCACAATTAAATGAAATGTCATCAACGAATGGACGATGGGGATCGAGGTTAGAAAGTTCTTGCCCAGCTAGTTCACCGAGTTCGGCTAATGAGCCAACACAAACCTCATGTTTATTTTCGCAGCGCCAAATTGGTAGCGGCGTACCCCAGAAACGATTTCGGCTAAGCGCCCAGTCAATATTGTTATTCAACCAATCGCCATAACGACCGGTCTTAATTGTTTCTGGATGCCAATCAGTTTTTTCATTCTCGCGAATTAGTGCGTCCTTGATGGAAGTGGTGCGGATATACCAAGAAGGTTGTGCGTAATAAATCAAAGCAGTGTGACAGCGCCAGCAATGTGGGTACGAGTGTTCGTATTGCACATGCTTATATAGAACACCAAGTGATTTGAGCTCTTTAACTAACGGCTTGTCAGCATCTTTGAAGAAGAGCCCGCCCACTAATTCAACTTCAGGTAAAAATTTGCCATCGGGTGCAATTGGATTAACAACTGGTAGCCCATATGAGCGACAGACCGCTAGGTCATCAGCACCAAATGCCGGGGATTGATGCACTAAACCAGTGCCATCTTCAGTAGTTACGTAGGTTGCTAGAACTACGAAGTGGGAATCTGGAATCTCTACGAAATCAAATGGGCGTTGGTACTTAGTATGTTCAAGTGCGCTTCCTGGCATGCTTTGCAAGATTTCAATTTCACCTTTGAGGGCTGAAATTAGATTCTCGGCAACGATTAGAACTTCGCTACTGGAAACTTCGTCTTGCACAGTTGTTACCTTCGCAACTACATAAGTCACTTCAGGATGCACCGCGATTGCAGTATTAGAGACCAATGTCCAAGGCGTCGTTGTCCAAACCAATAGCGCTGCGCCTAGTTCTTGCAGGGGACCACTAGTTACTGGGAAGCGCACAAATACCGATGGATCAGTAACAGTTTCATAGCCCTGCGCAAGTTCGTGATCTGATAACCCAGTTCCGCAACGAGGGCAATACGGTGCAACACGATGATCTTGTACGAGTAAACCTTTTTGCCAAATCTCTTTTAAGCTCCACCAAACGCTCTCGACATATTGTGGTGACATAGTCCAATACGCTTCTTCGAAATCAACCCAGAAGCCCATGCGATTAGTCATGTCAGTAAATGCACCTACGTGACGTTGCACTGATTCGCGACACTTGTCGTTAAAGGCGGCAATTCCAAATTTTTCAATATCACCTTTACCGGCAAAACCAAGTTCTTTCTCAACTGCAATTTCAACTGGCAAGCCATGGCAATCCCAACCGGCATTGCGGATTACTTGCTTGCCTTTCATGGTGTGAAAACGTGGGAAGACATCCTTAAATACGCGGGCTTCAATATGGTGTGTGCCAGGTAAACCATTGGCAGTTGGGGGACCTTCATAGAAAGTCCAAGTATCAGCGCCATCACGATTGCTTACTGATTCTTCGAAGACCGAATTTTCTTTCCAGAAAGTTAGGATGGAACGCTCCATGGCAGGCAGATCAATAGCTGCTGGGATTGCGCGAAATGTCATTTACTTCTCCATCTTCATAACTTTCGAAAATGGAGGGACGGATTTCGCAACTTAGCGATCACCGCGGTACCACCCGCCTTATCCAACGCTCATCTGCAAAGGGCCAGAGAAGCGGTAGATCACTTATTTATTAGCGTTCATTTTCCAGTTCTACCGCGGCAGCTGCCGCCTCTTCTGGAACGCTCTCAGGTGATGGCCTGGTCTTTGCGCTTTGAACCTATGAGAATTCTATTCTAAGCAAAGGCCGGCAACCAAAATTTGCCCTACTTTGAATAAGGCGCGGTGGCGCGAGTGGCATTTAGCCCTTATTGGGCATAAGGTGCCCCGCGTGCCTAACAAAAAAAGTGCTAAACCCGCTGTGAAGAAAGCCCCTGCCAAAAAGGCAGCCCCAGCGAAGAAAGCGGTAGCGAAGAAGGCCCCTGCCAAGAAAGCTGTGGCCAAGAAGGCAGCACCTGCCAAGAAAACCGCAGCTAAAAAGGCAGCACCTGCCAAGAAAACTGCGCCAGTTAAGAAGGCTAAGACCAGTGTTGCCCGCCCAGCTGCAACTAAGCCCGCTTCTAGTAAAACAATTGGAAAGCCATTTCCGGCTAAAGCAGGATCTAAAAC
>JBEINS010000093.1:0-4539 GCA_040377985.1 Candidatus Planktophila sp.
AGCTTGTCAGTTGCCGATGCCAACGGGACTCGAGCAATCGATGTTCCGTGGAGTGCAACCATCTTGCCCCAGTCGCCTTCGCTAGCAGCAGTTATTGCCATCAAGCCAAAACGAGTGGCCAATACGCGATCGAATGCACTTGGTGTTCCGCCGCGTTGAACATGGCCGAGAACTACGGTGCGAGATTCGTGACCAGTCTTGGCCTCAACAGATTGGGCCAACCATTCGCCGATTCCAGATAGCTTTACGTGACCGAAAGCATCAAGAGTCTGATCCTTGATCACCATGTCGCCATCTTGTGGAATCGCACCTTCAGCAATAACAATGATTGGGGCTTGACCCTTATCAAAGCAAGAATTTACATATGCGCAAACTTTATCGAGTGAGAACTTAACTTCTGGAATCAATACGCAAGCTGCGCTACTTGCCATACCTGAATGAAGTGCGATCCAGCCAGCATGGCGACCCATTACCTCAACAACTAAAGCACGGTGATGTGACTGTGCTGTTGTGTGCAAGCGATCGATTGCTTCGACTGCAATATTTACTGAAGTATCAAAACCAAATGTGTAGTCTGTGTTATTTAGATCGTTATCAATCGTCTTTGGTACACCAATAACTTTTACGCCAAGTGCATCAAGCTTGGTGGCGACACCGAGAGTGTCTTCGCCACCGATTGCGATCAAGGCATCAATGCCGGCAGCAGCCAGGTTTTCTTTGATGCGCTCTACGCCGTTATCAATTTTAAATGGGTTAGTGCGTGATGAACCAAGAATGGTTCCGCCCAGAGGCAAGATATCGCGAGTGTTCTCAAGCGTTAGCGGCATAGTCAAACCCTCTAGTGGGCCTTTCCAGCCATCGCGAAAACCTACGAACTCGTGACCATATTCTTTGATGCCCTTTTGAACTACACCGCGAATAACTGCATTTAAGCCTGGGCAATCTCCGCCGCCGGTGAGGATTCCAATACGCATTTTCGTAAACTCCAATATCGCTGTCAATTAGATTCGCTAAATTTAAGTTGAGAAATCTAAATATTCATATGGTCAACGTTGACGATCACAGTCTAGCCTTGCCCCATGAGCCAAAGCGAACAAAAGCTAGTTGCCGGCGTAGATTCTTCGACCCAATCTGTGAAATTGGTTATTCGAAACGCAGTTACCGGCGAGTTAGTGCGCAGTGGCCGCGCCAGTCACCCAGAAGGTACTGAAGTAAATCCCACACTTTGGGCGTCTGCATTAGACCAGGCAATCGATGCTGCTGGCGGTATTGCAGACGTTTCGGCAATTGCAATTGGTGGCCAACAACACGGCATGGTCGCACTTGATAGTGATGGCGCAGTAATTCGTGATGCACTCCTTTGGAATGACACTCGATCTGCGCAAGCTGCTAAAGATTTAAATCATGAACTTGGTGGCGATGCCGAAACTGCTCGCAAAGTTGGCTCGGTACTAGTTGCTTCATTTACCGCCAGCAAATTACGTTGGCTAGCAGATAGCGAACCCGAAAATGCCAAACGTGTAGCAGCAGTTGCTCTCCCCCACGATTGGTTATCTTGGCAATTACAAGGTGGCAAAGATTTTGAAAAACTATTTACAGATCGAAGTGATGCATCGGGTACTGGTTACTTTGACCCCACAACTTCACATTACCGTTATGAAATTTTGAGTTTGGCCCTTAAGCATGATTCCGAAATTTACTTACCAGAAATTATTGCGCCAAATGCATTCGGTGGTACGACGCTTAATGGAATTCCAATTGCAGCTGGTGCTGGCGATAACGCCGGGGCAGCTCTTGGCTTAAACGCACAACCAGGCGATGTGATCGTTTCACTTGGAACTAGCGGAACTGCATTCTCGGTTTCTAATACGCCAACTCATGATGCCGCCGGATTAGTTGCTGGCTTTGCTGATGCCACCGGGCGTTACCTACCTTTAGTTTGCACACTAAATGCGGCCCGTGTCCTTGATGCAGCAACCAAGATCTTAGGTAAGAGTCATGACGAAGTAGCAGCACTTGCACTTTCAGCTAGCGCCGGTGCTAATGGCTTAACGCTGCTGCCTTATTTCGAAGGTGAACGCACCCCTAATCGCCCTGATGCAACTGGCGTCTTTGCTGGCATGAATTTATCTAACTCAAACCCGGCAGATATCGCCCGTGCCATGATCGAAGGAATGCTTTGTGGTTTGGTAGATGCAGTCGGTGCACTGCAATCTCAAAGAGTTGCGGTAAATCGCATTTTGTTAATTGGCGGAGCTGCGAAAAATCCAGCAGTTGCCCAGATCGCTAGCTCGCTCTTTGGCCGCGAAGTATTAATTCCACCTGCCGGTGAATATGTGGCAGATGGTGCGGCGCGCCAAGCCGCGTGGGCGTTATCTGGAAATACTGATGCGCCAATCTGGAATTTTGGTGAAGTTGAAACGGTAAGTGCTAAAGCATCACCTGATGTGTTTGCTAAGTATCAAGAGCTACGTGATCGCACAAGCGACTGGAATTAAACGGTAACGCGCACGCCCTTACCAACAACCACAATTCCACCCGGCGATAAAGTAAAACGCTCACGATCACGATCTAGATCAACACCAATTTGCGCGCCTGGATCAACGATTACGCTCTTATCTAGAATTGCATTACGAATTACGGCACGATCACCAATTCGAACACTTGGCATTAATACCGATCCATCAACGAATGCACCTTTTTCAACCAATACATCGTATGAAGCAACAGTTCGGTTCACATGACCACCAACAATAATTGTGCCAGCACCCACGATTGAATCTTGCGCTAGGCCGCCTTCGCTGAATTTAGCTGGTGGAAGTGATGGCGGATTAGTAAGCAGCGGCCACTCGCGGTTATAAAGATTAAAAATTGGATGAATCGAAACTAAATCCATATGCGCGTCGTAATAAGCATCAATTGAACCCACATCGCGCCAATAGCCTTTATCGCGCTCAGTCTCACCTGGAACTTGATTAGTTGCAAAGTCATAAACTTTTGCTACGCCATTAGCAGTCATCATCGGAATGATGTTTGCGCCTAAGTCATGGCGACTTTCGAGATCTTCAGAATCAAGGATCAGCGCTTCTTCCATTACATCGCGCTTGAAAATGTAATTACCCATTGAAACCAAGCAAAGATCTGGGTGTCCTGGCATAGCAGGTGGATCACTTGGCTTCTCGTGGAAAGCTTTAATGGTTACGCCATCTTCAGCTAATTCGATAACCCCAAAGTCATGAGCTTCAGAGCGCTTCATGCGAATTGCCGCAACCGTTACGCCAGCGCCAGTACTTAAATGATAATCAAACATTTGACTGGAATCCATGCGATAAACGTGATCAGCACCGAAGACCACAATGTGCTTTGGATTCTCATCGTGAATTAAATTGAAGTTCTGCAAAATCGCATCAGCACTACCGGTATACCAACGTGGGCCCAGGCGTTGCTGCGCCGGAACTGGAGTTACATAGTTACCTAGCAAAGTAGACATTCGCCATGTTGTGGTTATGTGGCGATCGAGTGAGTGCGACTTATATTGCGTTAAAACTGCAATCTTGCGCATCTCTGCATTTACTAAATTGGAAAGAACGAAATCGACGAGGCGATATGAACCACCAAATGGAACCGCGGGCTTTGCTCGATCTGCAGTTAACGGCATTAGACGCTTGCCTTCACCGCCGGCAAGCACGATACCGAGTGGTTGTTCAAAGCGCGCCATGTCCTAACGATACCCTTACCAAGTGAAAACGACCAGAGTCGGACTTGTTACAAAAGAGTGGCCACCACAGGTTTATGGTGGTGCTGGCGTTCACGCTGTGCAATTAACTGAAGCACTTCGCGAATTAGATAGCGTTTCGGTTGAGGTTCATTGTTTTGGTGGCGCACGCGAAGATGGTGCGATTGGTTATTCAACACCAGCCTCTTTTGCAGACGCTAACCCCGCGGTTCAAGCAATCGCGACAGATTTAGACATTGCAAATAACTTGCAGAACGTTAATGTAATTCACAGCCACACTTGGTATGCCAACATGGCCGGCCACTTTGGTGCATTGCTTCATGGTGTCCCCCATGTAATTACGGCGCATTCTCTTGAACCGCTACGTCCTTGGAAAGCTGATCAACTTGGCGGCGGCTATCAAATTTCAACGTGGGCTGAAAAGAGTGCTTACGAATCTGCCGATGCAATCATTGCCGTTAGCGATGGCATGCGCGCCGATGTTCTAGCTGCATATCCAAACGTTAATCCAACCAAAGTTGTCACGATTCGCAATGGCGTAGATGTTGATCGCTTTAAACCAACCGCCAACCCTGCGCTGTTAACCGAACTAGGAATCACCGGACGTTATGCAATATTTGTTGGTCGCATTACTCGCCAAAAAGGTTTGGCACATTTATTAAGAGCTTGGCAGAACGTACCTGCCGAATAGGGCTTAGTCCTTGCAGCAGGCAGCCCTGATGAAGAAACGATTGGCAACGAAGTAAAAGCTTTAATCGAAGAACTTCAGAAGACTCGACCAAATGTAATTTGGATCCCCGATA
>JBEINS010000082.1:0-5018 GCA_040377985.1 Candidatus Planktophila sp.
GACAAATCTGGTTCGATTACAAAATCTTGACCACTAAGTTTTCCGGGCAGTACTTTCCAAATATTATTTGCGGCATCAACTTCAACGGTTGCACCAAAGAAGCGCAACATATCGACAGTCATATCAATATGCGGCATTGATGGAAGCGCACCACCAACATGTTTAACGGTGATGCCATTTCTCATGCTTGGTCCGATTAATAAAAGCGCCGATAAGAACTGGCTAGAAGCGCTCGCATCAATCTCAAGTGCACCACCTGGAATTTCGCCAGTGCCATTTAAAGTTAGCGGCAAGCTATAGCGACCTTCATGTTCAACCGAAATTCCTAAATCTTCGAGCGCTTTAATTACCGGACCAAGTGGGCGTTCATGCGAACGAGGATCGCCATCGAAGGCCACCGAACCAGTTGCCAGCGCTGAAAGTGGCGGCAAGAAGCGCATTACGGTGCCGGCATTGCCCACGTCGATTTTTACCGGGCCGCTCATTTTTGCAGGTGTAATTTTCCAAGCCACATCGCCATCAACCGAAGTCTCAATAACAGAAATGCCTAATTCACGTAAGCCGGCAACCATCAGTTCGCTATCGCGCGAAATTAGCGGGCGCCTGATTAAAGATGGGGTAGTTGCTTGCGCAGCCAAAATCAGAGCACGATTAGTTACTGATTTAGAGCCTGGGATTGTGACGGTAGCGCTAATTGGCTGGCGGCCACGAAAGATGGCGGGCCAATTTCCAGAAGCGTGCGCTGAAGTCATGTGCAAACTCTACTGGGTTGGCGATTGCGCTAGCGTTGCGCATATGTGCGGCCGCTTTGTACAGACCCATCAAATGCAGGAGTTAGTAGAACAGTTTTCGGCCCATGGCGCAGTCCCTGCATATTCATTGCCAGCTAGTTGGAATATCGCACCGACAAATCCGATTTACATCGTGCGCGAAAATGGCGGCCAACGCGAACTAGCAATTGCCTCTTGGGGCTTGATCGGAAACTGGCATAAGACTATTTCTGAAGCGCGGGCTTCACAATCTCATGCGATTAATGCGCGTTCTGAATCGATTCATGAAAAACCAACATTTAGAAATGCGTTTCGAACCACTAGGTGTTTGATCCCAGTGCAGGGCTATTACGAATGGGCCACCGCGCTCGGTCGCTATAAACCTAAACAAGCTTTCTATATTTCAGGGGCAGACAATCAATCACTTTCAGTTGCTGGACTCTGGAGTAGTTGGCGAACACCTGATGGCCAGATCATCGAGAGCGCTTCAATTATTACTCGAGAAGCCGTGGGGGAGTTAGCGAGAATTCATAGTCGGATGCCAGTGATGATGGCGAGGGATAGATGGGGCGAGTGGCTTGATCCAAAGTTGCACGATGTCGCTGTATTGCAAGGTCTGATGCAACATGAGGAACCGGCTGCAGGGTTGGTACCAGTTCCGGTTTCTAGTGCAGTTAATACGGTTGCAGTAAATAACTCAGAATTGATTAAGGAAATCGAACTTGGTGAGCCCGAAACTCTCTTTTAATTTCCAGTTCGGCAACGACGTAAAAAATGCAAAATCCCGTGGTTGCCAGATAGCCTTATCGTGATGACATCTACTGAGTTGGTTAAAGCGAACCCAGCCGAATGCGCAAAGCGCTTCGAGCGAGTTGCCCATGCCTACACAAATAGTGGCGAGTAATTAATTATGAATATCGAGAGCGAATACTTAGGCGCAGTTGGATTGGCGACCATGGTGATTCGCCCTGGTGACACTGCTGTGGCCCTTGGAATCGGTGAATTACCAATTGCTGCTGGCTCGCATTTATTAAATGTAATGGAAAGCGCGTGCGTTACAGCAATCGCCGAATATTTCGAGGGCAGCGAAACCACCATATTAAGTGGTAGTTCAATTGAAGTTATAGCTGGCGTATCAATCGGAACTGAAATTCGCGGAATGGCTAGATGCATAGAAGTAAACGGAAAAGAGTTAACTTTCGAATGCGATATTTACGACGGTGAACGACATATTGCACATGGCCAAATCAAAAGAACCGCAGTCGAGCGAGTATCTTTCCTCGCCCGAACTGCGGCTCAAACGCTAACTAGCGCGCCACGAATTAATTAATTTACTTCTTGGTCTCCCAGAAGATCGCTGCAATTTCATCAATCTTGCCAATTAACTTATCGGCAACTGCAACATCTTGGGTGCCCTTAGTGCCGGCAGCTCCAGCTAACTTAGTTGCATCGTTAAAGAGAGTGTGAAGTTGTGGGTATGCCTCAAAGTGATTTGGCTTGAAATAATCAGTCCAGAGAACCCAAAGGTGCTCTTTAACTTGATGTGAACGCTCTTCTTTGATTGCAACTGAGCGAGAACGGAAATCAGCATCTGTGTTGGCTGCATACTTTTCCATGCAAGCCTTAACTGAAAGCGCTTCGATCTTTGCTTGAGCAGGATCGTAAACGCCGCAAGGCAGGTCGCAGTGCGCGTAGACAGTGGTGCTTGGCTTTAGAAATGAAATCATTTGAAGTTCCCTTTCGTGCAATAAACGTTTGGTTTTTTGATTCCTAAGTGTGACACTACCGCCTATGGGCAAATTTGGCTCGTCCGCTTGGCGCACAGTCGCCGTTGCTGGAGATTCCATGTCACCCACGCTGGTGGAAGGCGATTGGCTGGTGGTTTCCTGGGCTGCTGAGCCTGCGGTGCCTAAGTTAAAGGCACTTAAAGTCTATGTAATTGAGCGTGCTGATCGGCCAGGGGTATTTGTGATTAAACGACTGATTGAAATAGGTAGCGGAGAAAATGCTGGCAAAGTTTGGGTTGAAGGCGACAATGAAGCCAGCACAGATTCGCGTCAATGGGGTTGGATCAGCGAAAGCGAACTACGTGCGCGAGTGTTATTTCGTTTCAAGAAAGCTAATAGCAAACGCGGTCGTAAGTAATTAGCGAGTAAACGCCTCAGTCATTAGTGCCTTAGCTTCTTCTTCGTGCCAATGATGATTTCCAGTTGCAGGTGAAGCACTAGCCAATCGAGAAACTCGACGAAGTGTGCGACCACTAAAGCCAGTACCACCGAAGTGTTCAGAAGTACCAAGTGCGATGTGTGACCAAGCGCCTTGATTAGCTGGTTCGTCTTGAACCCAAAGAAGAGAAGCGTTTGGATGTTTAGCAGCTTCGGCTGCCATCTCGGCCGCTGGTAATGGATATAACTGTTCAACTCGAACGATAGCAGTTGAATTTTCGCCATTCTTTTCGCGTTCCGCAATTAGATCGTGATAGATCTTGCCGGTACAGAAAATCACACGTGAAGCGTTGGCAACTTTGTCATCGCCGATAACTGGGCGGAAAGTTCCAGATGTGAAATCACTTAGCGATGAAGCTGCAGCCTTTAGTCGCAACATTGACTTAGGTGTAAAGACCACCATTGGGCGACGAGCAGGGTTAGCTGCATGCCAACGCAATAAGTGGAAGTAAGAAGCAGGTGTTGAAGGTTGTGCAACCGTCATATTATTTTCAGCACAGAGCAATAGGTAGCGTTCAATACGACCTGATGAGTGATCTGGACCTTGGCCTTCGTAACCATGAGGCAGAAGCAGAACTACTGAAGAACGCTCGCCCCACTTTTGCAAAGCAGAGGAGATAAATTCATCGATAATTGTTTGTGCGCCATTGCTAAAATCGCCGAACTGGCCTTCCCACATAACAAGGGCATCTTCGCGAACCACTGAATAGCCATATTCAAAGCCCATTGCAGCGTATTCCGAGAGCAATGAGTCGATCACAAAGAATTGATTTTCATCTTGAATCAGGCCACGTAGCGGAGTCCACTCGCTGGCATTTTCTTTATCAACGATGACTGCGTGACGATTTGAGAAAGTACCGCGGCGGGAATCTTGACCAGCTAAGCGAATTGGTCGGCCTTCAAGTAGTAGTGAACCAAAGGCAAGAGTTTCACCCATGGACCAGTCGATGGTGCCATCGTTTAACATTTCAACGCGCTTAGTTAGTTGCGGAACCAACTTCGGATGAATTGTGAATCCCTCTGGTACTGCAACTTGGGTTGCTGCAATCTGGCGAGCAACTGCTTCGGTTATTGAAGTATCAACAGTTGTAGGTGCCGGTACTTGTGGAATCTGGCGGTGGGCT
Organism: Candidatus Planktophila sp.; assembly: GCA_040377985.1. Classification (GTDB taxonomy): domain Bacteria; phylum Actinomycetota; class Actinomycetes; order Nanopelagicales; family Nanopelagicaceae; genus Planktophila. Next base: position 4,120 of record JBEINS010000082.1, read on the forward strand.
GGTTGTTCAGCTTCGTGATTATGAACTGAAGCAAATACTGCCTCTAGTTGATCTTGGAAATCCTTCGCAACTGCTTCGGCTTCTACCTGCGTAATATCGCCACGACCAATCAAACTTTCAGTGTACAGAGTACGAGTTGTGCGCTTAGCATCAATTAACTTATACATAAGTGGCTGAGTGAAACTTGGCTCATCGCCTTCGTTGTGACCACGACGGCGGTAGCAAACCATGTCGATGACTACATCCTTATTAAATTCTTGGCGATATTGGAAAGCTAAATATGCGACCCGAACACATGCTTCAGGATCATCGCCATTTACGTGGAATACCGGCGCCTGAATTATCTTGGCAAAATCAGTTGAGTAAGTTGAAGAGCGAGAACCATGAGGTGAAGTAGTAAAACCAACTTGGTTGTTAACCACGATGTGCACGGTTCCACCGGTGCGATAGCCACGAAGTTGTGACATCTGTAGAGTCTCGGCAACTACACCTTGCCCAGCAAAGGCAGCATCGCCGTGCATCAGGATTGGCAGAACGGAGAAAATATTCTTGATATTTAACTTATCCTGCTTAGCCCGCACAATGCCTTCTAGTACTGGGTTTACCGCTTCTAAGTGTGAAGGATTAGCAGCCAAATAGATCTTGGTTGTAGCACCTGATTCGGCAGTGAAAATACCTTCAGTACCTAAGTGGTACTTAACATCGCCCGAACCTTGAACTTGATTCTCTTGATAGTGACCTTCGAATTCTTGGAAGATTTGACCGTGTGATTTACCGGCAATGTTCGCCAAAACATTTAAGCGCCCACGGTGCGGCATTCCGATACATACTTCATCAAGTTTAGCTTCTGCTGCAGATGAGATAACCGCATCGAGAAGCGGAATAACTGATTCGCCACC
>JBEINS010000132.1:0-3207 GCA_040377985.1 Candidatus Planktophila sp.
ATTAGTAGATGCAACCGAAGCTCAGATTGCGCAATTGCGCGAAGATCTGCGTGCCGGTGGCGTCGCCGTTTAATTTATGAATCATCCACATCCCGAATTAGGAACGCCTAGCAAATTAGTTGCTGGGGGACTACGCATTGTTGCCTTAGGCGGCTTAGCTGAAATCGGTCGCAACATGACCGTCTTTGAAACTAACGGAAAACTATTAATTGTTGACTGCGGCGTTTTATTTCCAGAAGAGAATCAACCAGGTATTGATTTAATTCTGCCGGACTTTTCCTACATTCGCGAACGCCTAAATGATGTAATTGGCATAGTTTTAACACACGGCCACGAAGATCATATTGGCGCTGTTCCATACCTACTTCGGGAACGCGGCGATATAGCAATTTACGGATCAGCTTTAACTATTGCCTTGATCTCAGCTAAGTTAAAAGAACACCGCATTTCACCACTTACCCGCGAAGTTAAAGAAGGCGATATTGAAGACATCGGTCCGTTCTCAGTTGAATTCGTGGCAGTTAACCATTCAATTCCTGATGCGTTAGCAGTTGCGATTCACACTAAGGCTGGCACGGTTCTGCACACTGGTGATTTCAAAATGGATCAATTGCCACTTGATGGCCGCGTTACTGATTTACCGGCATTTGCTCGATTGGGTGAAGCCGGCGTAGATATCTTTTTAGTTGATTCAACGAATGCCGATGTGCCAGGTTTTATGCCGTCAGAGCGCGAAATTATGCCGGCGCTAGATCGGGTTTTCCGCAGCACTAGGCGTCGAGTCATAACTGCGACATTTTCTTCACACATACATCGAGTGCAACAAATTATTGATACTGCGCACGAACATAAACGAAAAGTTGCCTTCATTGGTCGTTCAATGGTGCGTAATATGAAGATCGCTCAAGAAATGGGTTTTCTAAAAGTGCCAGATGGCATTGTCTTTGATGCTAAAGATCTCGATGCTTATGACGATAACGTCGTATTGATTTGCACTGGTTCCCAAGGCGAACCACTTGCGGCCCTTTCGCGCATGGCAAATGGTGATCACCAAATTCGCGTGGGCGAAGGCGACACTGTAATTCTGGCTTCTTCGCTGATTCCGGGAAATGAGAATTCGGTATTTAGAATCATCAATGAACTAACTCGCTTTGGCGCAAAAGTAGTTCATAAAGGTAATGCCATGGTGCACGTCTCTGGTCATGCCGCAGCTGGTGAACTTACCTATTGCTACAACATCGTTAAACCAAAATATGTAATGCCAGTTCATGGTGAATGGCGTCACTTACGCGCTAATGCTGAACTAGCGATTGCAACTGGAGTACCCCGAAAAAATACCATTGTGATTGAAAACGGAATCGTGGTTGATTTAATTGATCACGAAGCGCAAGTAGTCGGTAGCGTTCCTTGCGGCTTTGTCTATGTAGATGGTCAAAGCATTGGCGATATAACTGAAGATTCGCTAAAGGATCGACGTATTCTGGGTGAAGAAGGTTTCATTTCAGTAGTGGTAGTAATTGATGCACAAAGTGGAAAAATTGTGGCCGGCCCAGATATTCATGCGCGCGGATTTAATGAAGACGAGTCGTTATTTGATGGCGTGAAATTAGAGATTGAAAAAGCTCTGACCCGGGCAGTTGCAGATGGCATCAATGGCACCCATCAACTTTCCCAAGTTGTTCGTCGCACCATCGGTAGTTGGGTAGGTGGCAAACATCGTCGTCGCCCAATGATCGTTCCGGTGGTCATCGAGGTTTAGCGCGGCGCGCCTGACCTATCGGGTTTTAGTAAACCTTTAGGCTTACGCAGTTATGGCAAAGAAGAAAACACGCACGAAAAGTAGCGGCATCGGCAGTTCAATCCTGCGCGGGCTAGCTGCGATTTGGCGCGGACTGGCTAAATATTTAGGCAAGTCAATTCGTTTCGTTGCCAAGGGAGCTAAGGATTTAGATCCAGCACATCAACGCGATGGCTTTGCATTCCTGCTCTTAATTTTGGCGATCATGGCAGCTGCCGGAACTTGGTTTAATGGCGGAAACATTGTTGGTCGCGCTCTTGCCAGTTTCTTCTACGGCGGCTTTGGTCGCATCGGAATCTTTACGCCGCTAGTTCTTGGCTACTTTGCTTTCCGGTTATTTCATTCACCAGATAAAAAGAGAGCAACTGGGCGAATCGTAGTTGGCACAATTGCGCTATTACTTAGTACTACGGGTATTGCTCATCTATTAAACCAATCCAGCGGTACTGGCACGACTGCAATGCATAATGGTGGTGGCTGGTTAGGTTACGGAATCTCGCAACCACTAGTTGTATTGATGACAGATGTATTGGCATATCCAGTTTTGATTCTTCTCTTCTTCTTTGGTTTATTGGTAACGACGGCAACACCAGTTTCTTCAGTAATCACCCGAATTAAAAATACTGCGACCTGGCTAAATTCCAAGCGCCCTGATCGCAGCGAGGAAGAGTTTGAAGTTACCGATACCCCGCCCTTTGAAACGCCAGTAGTTGCTGAATGGAATAAGCACAAGGATGATGAAGAAGAGTTAGACGAAGAAAGTTTTGACGAAGAATTTACCGTCGAAGTTCCAGTGGCAACAATTATTCCGCCAACTGCAGTTCCAGTTCCGGCCAGTACAGCTAGACCTGAACAACTTATGCTCTCAAGTGATTCCATATATGAGCTTCCTTCGCCAGATCTACTACGCACGGGGCCGGCTGCCAAGGCTAAAAGCAAAGCGAATGAAATCGTGGTGGCTGCTCTTACTGAAGTTTTCTTACAATTTGAAATTGATGCCCAAGTAACTGGTTTCATGCGTGGTCCAACTGTTACGCGATATGAAGTTGAACTGGGAAATGCAGTTAAGGTCGAACGAATTACTGCGCTTTCTAAGAATATTTCATATGCAGTTGCCAGCAGTGACGTGCGAATTCTGTCCCCGATTCCAGGTAAGTCCGCAGTCGGTATTGAGATTCCAAACGCCGATCGCGAAATTGTGGCACTCGGCGATGTAATGCGTTCAAGTGTGGCTGGCCAAGATCACCACCCAATGTTGGTTGCCCTCGGTAAAGATGTCGAAGGTAACTTTGTTTGTGCAAACTTGGCCAAAATGCCGCACCTATTGGTTGCTGGCGCTACTGGTGCCGGTAAGTCTTCGATGATCAACGCCATGATTGTTTCAATCTTGATGCGATCAACCCCTGATG
>JBEINS010000008.1:0-15218 GCA_040377985.1 Candidatus Planktophila sp.
AATTCTCGAACATTCTCGCGGACAAATCGATAGGTGCCTGGATCATGCTCTTGTTCTCGCTCAAGTAAATCTAAAATAACTTTTACTGCTTCGCTATATCGCTTTGAGAAGTGGGCTTTATAGCCAGACTCAAAATAGAGTCGTAATGAAAGATCTAGAACTGCGGCTAGTGAATCTAACTCGAACTTCCGTTCAAAGACCCACGGGCTTTGATCTGGAAAATCTTTATGCCAACAATTTCCATCGGCTTCTGGGTTAAAGGCATTTGCATATGGATCTAAAAGTACATACTCAATCTGACGTTTCAAAACATCTGCAATTATTTCTGCCACTTCTAAATCATTTGCTGCAGCAAGAAGTGGTCTTATTTGCCAAGTTGAATCTCGCAACCACATAGCTGGGATATCTCCGGTTATAACAAAGATTGATCCATCAGCGGCTCTGGTTAGTGTGCTGGAAAAAAGCCGTTCGATTGCGCCTTCCGCTAATTTGTACCTAGCCTCAGATACCTTGCTTTCGAGAATTTGTAGCGATTTTGTTATCGCTAAAGGTATTTGCAGGCCTGTTACATGCATGGTCCAATGGTAGTTTATTTGAATGAGCGAAGTAATTGGGCATGCAAATGTCCGTTCAGCCGCAAGAGACACTGAGAATTATTCATCTGACTTACAAGGTGATCGCGACGTACGGACCTACCGGCAAATTCCGCTTGAAGTTGACCCGCCTAGACACCATTTATTTCGAACGGCTTTAAGCCCACTTTTTGTAAAACCAAAAATCGAAAAAATGATTCCGGAATTTGAATCAATTGCTGAGGAACTAATCGGCGCGTTCGTTAAAAAAGGGGGCGGCGATATCGTCTCTGAAGTTGCACTTCCTATGGTCGGGCACTGCTTAGGTGTTATCTATAACCGCCCACAAGATGTGTCAGAGTGGCTCTCTTGGGGCTCTGATGTCTGGATAACCACACCAACTGGTCGTAGCGGTGAGCATTTAGATAGATATCTAAAGTCCGTCTTTGATGAAGCTGAAAATTCCAATGAAGAAAATGCCTGGACTTTTATTTCTCAGTTAAAACTAGATGGTGAACCAATATCTCGCACTGAGATGTATGGGATCGCAAATGTGCTCTTAGCTGGTGGCCGCGACACGGTAGTTAAGTTAATGACCGGAATGATTTGGCATCTAGCATCTGCAACCCAAGATCGTGAGTTCTTAATATCTAATCCAGATAAGTTGGGCAAAGCTATTCATGAGGTGTTGCGCTACTTATCACCATTGCCTCGAATGGAACGTGTCCCGGCAAATGTTCTTGCTCAACCAGAGGAATTACGTGATCCCAAGGATTACGATCACTTGAGTTTTGTGTCCGGAAACTTTGACGAATCAGTTTTCAGCGAGCCAGATAAAATAGACATCCATCGAGAGCGAAATCCACATCTATCTTTCGGGTTTGGCCCACATACTTGTATTGGGAATCATGTAGCTGAAGTAGAAACCGCAGCACTGATAACAATTTTCTTACGTGAAGTTAAGGATTGGGAAATCTTGCCAGAGTCAGAAATTTCTTTTGACAACATTGGAAAGTATCAATACCCAGGCCGTTTTCATTCACTTAAAATTAAGTGTAAGTAACTCTTAAAGACCAGAGTAGGTGTGCTTTCCAGTTCCCCATACATTTACATAAACGTAATTAAAAAGGAATGTTGATCCGGCAATCAAACATAACCAAGCTGCTCTACGACCACGCCAGCCGACAGTTACGCGGGCATGTAGATATGCGGCGTAAGCAACCCAAGTAATAAATGCCCAAGTTTCTTTTGGATCCCAACCCCAGTAACGACCCCAAGCACTTTCGGCCCAAATTGCTCCTGCAATAACCGAGAAGGTCCAGAGCGGGAAAACAAATGCCACTAAGCGATATGAAAGTTGATCAAGAACTTCCAAGGCAGGAAGACGTTGCGCCCAAACTTTGCGTGGCCCTTTAGTCTCCATATTGTCTAAGTAGAGATAGGCGGCGGCGATCACATTTGCCAGTAAGAAAACTCCACCAGAAATAATCGCAGCAGATACGTGAATGACTAGCCAAGTTGATTTCAGAGCCGGTACTAGCGGTGCACTTGGGACATAAAGCAAGGTGATTGCGGTACCCAAGGTCAATAGAGCCGAGATCGAAACTAAAACACCCAGCCATCGCAGATCATATTTGCGTAGCGCAAATAGATAAGCGCCAGTAAAGGCAAGAGCGCCGGTAATTGAAAATTCATACATGTTGCCCCACGGAACTCGACTGGCTGAAAGCCCTCGAGTAACCACACCAGCTAGCAAAAATATAAAACCGAGAATCATCATGGCGGTAGCAATACGCATCGCTTTTTGAGTTCGCGAGCTATCAAAAGTTTTGGTAACTAAGTTGCCTTCGGTTTCAGAAGCCGCGTTTGGGGTGCGAACTGCCCAAGCTGTTTCATATGCATGACCGAAGAAGGCGAGAGTAAAGAGAGCCATTGCTGAGTAGATTGCGTAATTTGAAAAATATGCCCAATCTTGTGATGACATTTAGATCCCTCTCAACTTCGCTACAAATTCTGACATCTCAATTTCTAAACCAGGTGCGCCGTTCTTGGCTAAGCCTGCTACCTGCACTTCACCAGCGCTTACCCGAATCCAGATTCGCCTGCGTCTGGTAAAGAGCGATGCTAATAACCCAAGGATCGCAACTATGCCACCGATCAAAGAATAACTCTTTCCGGGATCGCTAACTATTTGAAGGTTCACCCACGGAACCACGTCTTCAAAAGTAATTGTGCCTTCGCTAAATTTCAGGAACTCCCCAGGTTTTAAAGAGTCCAGCATGATCTGCTTCATATTTGAAGTATCAATGCGATAAACCGATTGCGGTACTCCAGTATCTAGGCCTAAGTCACCTTGCCAAATTGAAAAGAGCAACTTGGGATCTAATAGTTCAGGGAATGCTGAAATTGCACCTTGATCTGAAGTGCGTTCATAAGTCGGTACGAATGAAGATACGAAGCCTAATTGCGGATCTCCATCAGGAACTTTGATCGCACCAATTGATCTTAAATTCGCATCTTGCGGCAAGAACGGCACTGGGCCCTGGAAAGTTACATTACCGATTTTATCTTGCACAGTAACTATTGGGGAATATCCATTAGCTTGTAGATAAACGCGAGTGCTACCAAAAGTGAGCGGACTATTTACTTTAACCACTTGCTTTTTAGGAGTTGCACCTGGTTCGGCAACTGTTGTTACATAAAGCGTGTAATCCTCAGGCGCGCTCGTCAAAGTGTTGTACTTAGCAACAAACTTATCTACTTTAATTGTAAAAGGTGGCAGTGAATTCTCGCTAGTGATCTGACCAAAACTAATTGTGTCGTAAGAAGTCGCGTTATTAACAAAGCGTTCGCCTTGGCTCAAAATCGCACTTCCACGGACTCCAAATAGTCCGCCAATTAAAACTCCAACCAAGATTAAGATCAGTGAAATATGAAAGAAAAGATTTCCAGTTTCTCGTAAGTATCCTTTTTCGGCTGCAATACTTTCTTCACTTTCTAGAACTCGGAAGCGTTTCGCCTTCAACCAAGCCTTTGCAATTTCCATTTCATTGCCTTTAGCTGGCCATGATTGGAATTGCTCCATGCGCGCTAAGTTCTTAGGAGTCTTCGGTGGCAAAGCACGGCTAGCCTGTAAATGTTCAAATGATCTGGGTAGTACGCAACCAATGAGTGAGATAAAGAGCAAAATATAGATCGCACTAAACCAAGGTGATGAATAAACATCAAAGAGTGAAAAGCGTTCAAACCAGATAGCTAGTGTTCTATGTTCTTCGAAATAGTCAGTTACTGCCATTGGGTTCTGGGCATTTTGCGGGATTAATGAGCCCGGAATAGCTGCCAAAGCCAGTAATAACAGTAGAACCAAGGCGGTGCGCATGCTGGTCAACTGACGCCAGAAATATCTAACTAGCGCAATAGCGCCGATTTCTGGAAGTTGAGTCTCGTTGCTCATTAGATCACCGGCACAAAATTTGAAATTGTTGAGCGTAGTGAAATCATTAATTCACTCCATAGCCCTAGTAATTGAAGTAATCCGATAATGATTAGGAATACGCCACCGATTAGCGAGATCAGATTTCCGTTACGGACTAATAATTTTCGAAGTTTTTCGGAGCGATCTAGGAACAAGCCCGAAAGAATAAATGGCAGGCCTAGCCCAAAGCAGTAGCCAATCGACAAGAGCGCCCCTCTTAGCGCCGAACTTTCCTGAAATGCCAAAGTCTGAACTGCTGCAAGTGCTGGTCCGATGCATGGGGTCCAACCAACACCAAATGCAAATCCAAGTAGTGGTGCACCAATTAAGCCACCGGATGCTGAGCTCTTTAAATGCAGCGTAGGCATCATCGGGAATTTTCCTAAGAAAATGATGCCCATCAATATGGTTACAACTCCTAGTACCTGCGTTATCCCTGTTTCGTATTCAGTGATGCGAGAACCAATAGTGCCAAACAGAGCACCATAGAGAACAAAGGGAGCTGAAAAACCTAATACAAATAACGAGGAGCCTAATAAAATTCGGCCTCGTTTAGAACTAAAGCCCGCTGCATAAGAAATATACCCAGGTACTAATGGAAGTACACAGGGAGATAAGAATGAAACTATTCCAGCTAGCACTGCGACGGGAAGAGCAACAATTAGATACCCTGAAAAAATCTGCTCGACTACAAAGTTTCTCATTCGGCAGTTATCCGTTCTATCAAATCACTTAGCCCACCAACAGTAACTGGCCCAGAAATACGTGCCGCTACTCGACCTTGCTTATCGAGAATCACGGTCGTTGGAATTGCATTTGCGGGCAAGGTGTTGCGAAAGCCCAGCAGCAACGAATCATCAATGAAATTAGGGTACGGAACCCCTAATTGGCGGGCGAATACCTCTGCATTAGCCAAATTATCTCGCGTCAGAATGCCCATAAATTGCACATCAGCATACTTTTTTGAGAGCGCAGTCAAAGCAGGCATCTCGGCCCGACAAGGCGAACACCATGAGGCCCAAACATTTACAACTGCAATCTGGTTCCCTGCAAAATCAAATTTAGTTCCGTACAAAGTATCGCCACTAAGTTTTGGCGCCATCGCGCGTTCAGCAGCTGAAATAAAAGTTACCGCGCCGTTTCCAGAGATATAATTCTCTTGCGCGGTTGAAGCTCCACCGTTTCCACAGCTAGTTAGAAGAAGAGCGCTAACTGCGATAAGAATTAATCGGCGTGAGTTGCGAATCATTTTTTCGGTGGCAACAAATGTTTCGCTGGTTCAGAGTAAGAAAGACCTGAAATTAAACCTTCATCATCAAAGTGGACACTTGTCACCGAGGCTAACGAACATTCGCGTTTGCGTGGATCATGAATCAAGCGACGTCCTTCAATTGCACTTCGCAAAATCCAAATTGGAAGTTGATGCGAGACACAGATTGCATCCTTACCATTTGCTGCTTTATTCGCAGCGAATATTGCTGCCAACATACGTGCGATCTGCTCGTCGTAAGGTTCGCCCCAAGATGGTTTCCAAGGGTTATATAAATGGCGCCATGCTGAAGGATGCTTTAGAACGCCATCGCCAATTCCAAATGGCTTGCCTTCAAAAATATTTGCGGCTTCGATTAACCGTTCATCGGTTGTAATAGAAATATTGTGTGCTGCTGCGATAGGCGCGGCAGTCTCTTGGGCCCTTTGCAGCGGTGAAACATGAAGTGCGCCTAAATCAATTGCTTTTGCCCATTCACCTAAAGTGCTAGCCATCGCTTGGCCGCGCTCTGATAATCGCCAACCAGGTTGGCGGCCGTACAGAATTTTCTGAGGGTTCTCTACCTCGCCGTGGCGAATCACATGGACAGTTGAAGTCATACGCTAAGCATAAAGCGTCGGATTTAGAGTTCTCTCGCTAAGGTAGTGACATGGCACTCACCCAAAAGCGAGCGGCCTTTTTCGATGTAGATAACACCTTGATCCACGGATCATCGCTCTACTTTCTCGGAAGAGGCATGTACCAGCGAGGTTTCTTTACCAAAGCTGACATTTCGCGCTTCGTCTTAGCCAACCTGAGATTTCGCTTAACAGGTAAAGAAAATAAAGAAGAAATTATTAAATTCCAAAATGCGGCAACTGATTTTATTGGTGGCCATGGTGTTGCCGAAATTGAAGCCATTGGTCAAGAAATTTATGATGAATTCGTATCTCCCGCACTTTGGCAAGGCACGATTGATATTGCTGGCGCACATTTAGCAAATGGTGAAGAAGTTTGGCTCGTTACTGCAGCGCCTGAAGATATGGCAATTCTGATTGCAAATCGGTTAGGTTTTACTGGCGCACTCGGAAGTAGAGCCACCATTAAAGATGGAAAATACACTGGAACTTTAGAAGGTAATTTGTTGCACGGTGCCGAAAAGGCTGTGGCAATTACCAAGTTGGCAGCCGATCGAAATTTTGATCTATCCCAGTGTTACTCATATTCAGATAGCCATAACGATTTGCCGTTGCTTCGAGCGGTCGGAAAACCAAATGCGATTAATCCTGATGCGATTTTGCAATTGCGAGCGATGAGTGAAGGCTGGCCAATTCATGAATTTCGCCGGGGCCGCAAATTTAGCCAAATTTTTGGGCCACTGGTTAGTCGATTGGCTGCCGGCCTAACTTGGTTACGCCCTCGTAAATCTCGCTAGTCGAGTACTCAAATAGGCGGATCGACCTTCTTTCCACTAATGTAGGGCGGTTATGGAAATTCGCTCATTTACTGACTACCTGCGCTCGCTTGACGATGCCGGTTTATCTGAGCTTTTTGCTGCTCGCCCCGATTTAGTTTCCCCAGTACCGCCAGATTTAGCATCCCTTGCAGTTCGAGCTTCATCTTCACACAGCATTGCGCGTGCGATTGATTCGCTAACCGAGTTTGAATTCCAAATTCTCGAAGCATGTGTCGCGCTAGATGAAGAATTTACGCTTAAAAATGTTATTTCAATTACCCATAAGGATGCCGCCATTGCAGTCGTGCGACTTATAGCTTTTGGGCTGATCTATCCAACTGAAAAAGCATTGCGACTACCTACTTCGGTAAGCCAACTCTTGATTAATGAACCAGCAGGTCTGGGGCCAGCATCTCTTGCAAAATTAAAACTGACAGAATTAAACGAAGCTCCAGAGGCTGCTAATCGTGTACTTACCCAATTAATTTGGGGACCACCTCGCGGAAGCGTTGGCGACATTAAGAATCCGGGTCCTGGCATTGCTTGGTTGCTAGATCGAAAGTTTCTCGTTCCGCTAGATCAGCGCACTGTAATAATGCCGCGCGAAGTTGGAATTTTCTTACGCGGTGGAAAAGTTCATAAGAGTTATGAAAGTACCGCACCTGCCGTAACCGGAACTAAGCGAGTCGAAAAATCTGTAAACATGGCTGCTGCTGCAAATGTCGCAACTGTGCTTGGTTGGGTCGAAGAGCTACTTCACTTCTGGGCACAAGAACCAGCAGATGCGCTTCGTTCTGGCGGCCTTGGTGTCCGTGACTTGAAATTAATTTCATCACATATCGGAATCGATGAGAACTGTGCTGCATTCATTGCTGAACTTGCTTACTTAGCTGGGTTGCTAACTATCGATGGCGATGATCGTATTTTGCCAAGTAATAATTTTGATATTTGGTTAACCCAAAGCGCCGAAACTCGCTGGAGTGCTCTTGCCGCAAATTGGTTAACAACTTCACGCGTTAGCGGCCTAGTTGGTCGCGGCGAAGCAAAGAGCGTTGCTGCCCTTGGCCCCGAACTTGATCGCGTAAATGCGGCCAGCACCCGTAAATTGGTAATTAAGTTGCTCAATGAACAACCAAACCTGGCACCAGAGCTAGCTAGCTTTACGCGCACGGTTAAGTGGATCTCGCCAAGTAAGCGTAATCCGGGCATTCAAGAAGAGCTTATTGCTTGGACGTTGCGTGAAGCTGAATGGCTGGGCTTCACTGGTCAAGGCGCATCCGCTAAATATGGTCGCGCATTTATGAATGGTGCGGATGAGATTGGTATCGATACTGATCTACCAAAACCGGTTGACCATATTTTGATTCAAAGCGATAACACGGCAATTGCGCCAGGGCCGTTAGAGCATGACATTGCTCGCGATCTTTCCGCAGTCGCTGACATTGAAAGTCGAGGCGGCGCAACTGTTTACCGGTTCAGCGAAGCATCAATTCGTCGTGGGCTTGATCATGGCAAAAGCGGTGAAGAAATTCGCACCTTCTTAGTTAAGACTTCAAAAACTCCAATGCCACAACCACTGGAATATTTGATTGCCGATGTTGCTAAGAAACATGGAAAGTTACGTGTTGGCAATACCGCCAGCTTTATCCGTTGCGAGGACACTTCACTGATTGCACAGATCATGAGCGATAAGCGACTTGATGTTCTTTCGCTAAGAAAAATTGCCGCTGAAGTTTTGATCTGCGATTTAGATGCGGCAGATGCCATGAATGTTTTACGTAGCGCTGGTTACTTGCCAGCAGCTGAAGCAAGCAATGGTGCCTTAATTACTGGCCATCGCTCTCATCGCGCAAAAGCAAAACCAAAGCCTCCTCGGGTAATCGGTGAAATTGATCCGCCAACAGAATCAACTTTGTCTGCCGCAGTGCGTTCAATTAGAGCTGGCGAGAAATCGAGTCATAAGCAGAGCAAAATTCGCGACTCAGCCGCAAACGCTCTTGGTTCACTACCGCGCACTACCGCAAATGAAACTATGGATCTATTGGCAATCTACGTTGAAAAACAACAAGCACTTTCAATTGGTTATGCCGATAACAATGGCGCCGTTTCACATCGCATAGTTGACCCAGTAAAAATCTCGGCAGGTGCCTTAGTGGCTCGAGATCATGCCACTGGCGAGATGCAAAGCTTTCGAATCCCGCGTATTACGGGGGTTGCACCTCTATGACCGACGCCCAAAGTCCCGAATACGGCAGACTTAACCCTATGCCTGACCTAATGCTTACCGCTCTCGAGACCTTAGTTCGCTGCGAATCCCCCACCGAAGATCTCGCCGCTTGTCGTGAAGTTGTCGAAGTTGCCAGCGCAATAGCAGCTGATGTTTTAGGAACGCCGGCACAGATTCGTGAAATCGAAGGTCGCCCAGTTTTCTGGTGGGGCGATGCTAAACCCGAAATCGTTTTGCTTGCACATTTAGATACCGTTTGGCCAAAGGGTTCATACCAACCACTATTTGAAATCAATGGCGATGTTATTCGTGGGCCCGGAACTTTTGATATGAAAGTTGGCTTCCTGCAAGCTCTCTTTGCACTTAAAGGAATCGACGGATCAGTCGCACTAGTTGCAACTACTGATGAAGAAACTGGCAGCCACGCATCACGCAATTTAATTAAAGAACTTTCGCAAAATGCTAAGGCAGTTTTGGTTCTCGAAGCATCACTTGATGGCAAAGTTAAAACTGGCCGCAAGGGAACTTCGATGTACCAAGTAAAAGTTCATGGTCGTGCTGCTCACGCAGGCCTGGAACCCGAAAATGGAATTAACTCAACGGTTGAAATTTCGCATTTAGTTTTACAAATGGCAGCCCTTGAAAATTCAGAGCATGGCACCACAGTTGTGCCAACTATGTTAAGCGCCGGCACTACAACTAACTCAGTTCCAGATTTAGCTGTCCTAGACATTGATGCACGTTCATATTCAACGAATGAATTGTTGCGGGTTGATGCAGCCATCAAAGCGTTAAAGCCAAATAACCCGGCTGCTCGCATTGAAGTTATTGGTGGCTTAAATCGTCCACCACTAGAACCTGCTGCTACTAAAGCACTTTATGAGCGAGCCGAAAAAGTTGCCGCAACAATTGGAATTCCAGCACTTGGTCATGCCTCAGTCGGTGGTGCCAGTGATGGCAACTTTGCAGCAGCAGCTGGTGCTCAAGTTCTAGATGGTTTAGGCGCAATTGGTGGCGGCGCGCATGCCCTCACTGAATGGGCAAGTGTTAGCGCAATGCACCAACGAACTGACTTCCTGCACGCCTTTATTAAGGACCTATTAAATGACTGATGGACCGCTGATTGTCCAGAGCGATAAAACGCTGCTCTTAGATATCGATCATCCCGGTTCGGTTGAATGCCGACGAGCTATTGCACCTTTTGCTGAATTAGAGCGTTCGCCTGAACACATTCATACTTACCGGCTGACAAATTTAGGTCTGTGGAATGCCCGTGCTGCTGGCCATGATGCTGAACAAGTAATTGATACTTTAATTAAATACTCTCGCTACGCAGTTCCCCACTCATTATTAGTCGATGTTGCCGAGACCATGTCGCGTTATGGTCGTCTGCGATTAGAAGCAGACCCAGTTCACGGACTTATTTTGATTACCAAAGACAGCGCTGTTCTTGAAGAAGTTATCCGGGCTAAGAAAATTGCGCCGCTGCTTGGCGTTCGCATTGATAAAGAAACTGTGGCAGTTCATCCGAGCCAACGTGGTGCAATTAAACAATCACTTTTGCGTCTGGGTTGGCCGGCTGAAGATTTCGCTGGCTACGTCGATGGTCAAGCGCATGAAATTGCATTAGTGCAAAAAGACTGGAAAATACGTCCTTACCAAGAACTAGCTGCTGAAGGTTTTTGGCATGGTGGCTCTGGTGTCGTTGTACTTCCATGCGGAGCTGGCAAAACTATTGTTGGCGCTGCCGCAATGGCACATGCCAAAGCCACAACTTTAATTTTGGTTACAAACACAGTTGCTGCCCGTCAGTGGCGTGATGAATTGCTAAAGCGCACCACGTTGAATGAAGATGAAATTGGCGAGTATTCAGGTGCTAAAAAAGAGATCCGGCCAGTAACTATTGCTACCTATCAAGTTATGACGAAGAAGAAGAATGGTGTTTATGCGCACTTAGATCTCTTCGATACGCATGACTGGGGTTTAATTATTTACGACGAAGTTCACTTATTGCCGGCACCAATTTTTCGCTTTACTGCCGATATTCAGTCCCGTCGTCGCTTAGGTTTAACTGCGACTTTAGTTCGCGAAGATGGCATGGAAGGCGAAGTGTTTAGCCTTATTGGGCCGAAACGCTTTGATGTGCCCTGGAAAGAGATTGAATCTCAGGGCTATATCGCGCCGGCAGAATGCGTTGAAGTACGCGTGAATCTAACCGAATCTGAACGCATGTTGTACGCAACTGCTGAGCCAGAAGAACGTTATCGCTACTGCTCTACAACTGCTACAAAACGTAAAGTTGTTGAAGCGCTAGTTGAACGTCATGCCGCAGATCAGGTATTAGTAATTGGACAATATATTTCACAACTTGATGAACTTTCTGAAGTCCTTGGGGTTCCGCTTATTAAAGGCGACACCCCTGTTAAAGAGCGCGAACGTTTATTCGGGCTATTTCGTACCGGCGAAATCAAGTGT
The DNA here is from genome assembly GCA_040377985.1 of Candidatus Planktophila sp. GTDB lineage: Bacteria > Actinomycetota > Actinomycetes > Nanopelagicales > Nanopelagicaceae > Planktophila. The sequence continues at coordinate 11,455 of JBEINS010000008.1, forward strand.
TTAGTTGTATCTAAAGTGGCTAACTTCTCAATTGATTTACCAGATGCCACAATTGCGATTCAAGTATCAGGTGCATTTGGTTCTCGCCAAGAAGAAGCTCAGCGATTAGGTCGCATCTTGCGTCCGAAGTCTGACGGCCGTGGCGCGATATTTTATTCAGTAGTTTCGCGTGACACTGTCGATCAAGACTTCGCGCAAAATCGCCAGCGATTCTTAGCTGAACAGGGTTACTCGTATCGAATTATCGATGCTGACGATGTTTTTCAAGGGAAGATCTAAAGCGTTCTAGATCCACTCTAAACATATCGTGATGCTTGCCATCGATATGAATTACTGGCACTTCTTCACCATATTTGTTAGTTAATTCCTTATCGCCATCAATATAGATCTTTTCGATCTCGAAATCTAACTCGGTTTTAACTGATTCCAAACTTTCCATGGCTACATCGCAAAGGTGGCAGTTCTTTCTAGAGTAAACCGTTACCACTGTCACTTCTTCTTGCCCCGGTTCTTAGTAATCGCGCGGTCAATGAGTTCTTGGGCAATCAATGTTGCATCATTCTTGGCGCGATAGGCGTTCTTCTCGAGATCTTTTAGAACTGCTTCGGCAGTGGTTTTTGTAACGGTTGCAACCATGGGGCCATATTTTTTGGCAAAAAGCGAGTGGGCAACTTCGCCAATTGCGCGCGCTAAATCTTCGCGAGCCTCATCTAAAGTTGGTTCTGGTCGAGAATTTCCGGCTGAATTCTGCATAGAAATCGCAGGTTCTTGGCGCAGCCGATTAAGCACTTCAGAGTATTCCGAAGGGCTATTTTCACGGGAAATTTTAGGCTGGGCGGTCATAGGTCAATCATCTCACCCTGATAGCGTTGCGCAATATGTGGGGCAGATCCAGTACAAAGAGAGCGAATTTAAGCATCGCACTACTTTCTGCTGCGTTGATTTCGACCTCTTTACTAGCGCCTTCTGCGCAAGCTCAAGTTCGAGTTCGGCCGTCCACGGTATGGGGTCATACTTTTGCTGGTAACTCAGCAACTGCGGCTAATGCAACAACTGCAAAGAGTTCACCCTCTGCAAATTTAGAGAAGCTTTCAAAGTTTGCCATTACCTATAACTCATTTCCGATTTGGGCACGTGCTGAAGTGCAAGCAGCACTAGATACCTGGGCGGCTAATTTCAAATCTCCCGTTGATATAACTGTCACAGCTACCTGGGGCCGAAGCTCAAATAGTGATGTTCTTGGTAGCGCCCGCCCTGGAAGTTACTTTGCCGGATTCATTGGTGCACCTGATTCAACACTTTGGTATCCATCAGCACTTGCTAATGCGCTGGCTGGAAAAGATTTAGATCGCGATAACGCGGAGATAATTATTCAAGTTAACTCAACAGCTAATTGGAACGAGCGTGGTGACGATAAGCCACGCGCTACGGAATACGACTTGCAATCAGTAATTTTGCATGAGGTCGCACACGGATTAGGTTTCTTATCAGCTGATGTTTATGACAAATTTTTTGGATATGGAAGTATCGATCAACCAACTCCATTTGATGCATATATTCAGACTCCCGACGGACGTCGCTTGGCTGATATGCCAACACCATCTTTGGAGTTAGGAAAAACCTTGACCGCGCCTCTTTATTGGATCGGCGAATATGGCAAGCGCGCTAATGGTGACGAGAAGATAAAAATGTATACGCCCGCAATATATGAACCAGGTTCATCGATTAGCCACTTAGATGAAGCCACTTATTCAAAGAGTGGCCCGGACGCGGTAATGACTCCAAATCTCGATGCTGGTGAAGTTTTTCACCAGCCTGGCCCACTTTTATTAGCGATGATGGAAGATATGCGGGTAAAACCACCAGTTGGTCTTGCCGTGAGCGTTCCTGATGCTCCTCGAAATGTTGAAGCGCTGATTGGAAATCAGAGCGCGATAATTACCTTTGATCCGCCAGCAAATGCACGAGCAGCACAAGTAACTGCTTATACAGTCAAGAACTTAAAGACATCACTGACGGTTAGTGGCACTAGTAGCCCAATAGTTGTTACTGGCCTTAAAAATGGCACTCCCTATTCATTTGCTGTAAGCGCCCAAAACTCATTGGGTACCTCAGCCGAAGCTGTAACAAAATCAATAGTTCCACAAGCAGGTTGGAAAACAGCGCCCGTTGATTTAACAACTGATGGCCGAGATATTGCCAGTACTAATTTTAATGGAAAGCCAGTAATCGTTTTTACTGATGCAGTAAAAGGCACTTTAAAGATTGCTAATTGGAATGGTTTAGTTTGGAAGAAAACTACAGTCGATGGTGCCGGCGGTAGTGCCGGTCGAACTAAAAATAAAGTAGCAGGACATATCTCGCTTTGCACCTCAGGAGCTGGCGTAAATCAGAAGCTACATATCTTCTATCCAGATGCAATAGATCGAGATCTGCGATATGCCCAATATGATGGCAAGACATTTACTTTTGAGGTTGTAGATGGCAACGGGCCGACAATTCAGAATTATGAAATTCCAGATCGGGTTCGCACTGCTAGCGACGTAAGCATCAGTAGTGCTTGCGCAATTACGCCAGCTGGAGTCTCAGTTTTCTACCGAGATGAGAGCCAAGGAATTCTGTTAGGAGCTACCAAGCGCTTAAACACCACGAAGTGGGTTTACGAACTAATTGATGGTGATCGTAAAACTGACAATCGCAGTACCGGCGATGTTGCCTTCCACTTAGCGGCCTACGTAAACAAATCGACTACACACATAATTTATGATTCCGTCTTAGTTATCAATCAAAAACGTGAGATAACATCGGGCGAAGTAAGGTATGCAACTCGCAGCGGTGTCTCACCAAATAGCTGGAGCTATACAACTCTGGACCAAGCCGAAAACGGAATACCTGTTGCCGGTTTTGACGTGGCAATTGCGCCTGAAAAGGCCGGAATTCGTATGGTCTGGATTGCAGCTGGAGCTAATTCTGAGCTAGTTCCAAACCAAGTTAGAAGCACTTTTGTTGGAAAAACTAAGGAGATAGCCACAGCCAATATCGATAGCTATGGCACGCCAGGTGCACGGATATCTCTAGAAAATGGCGAATTAATTTTAAATTGTGAAATGCGACTTTGTTCAATGAATCTAGCGCTACCAAATAGCCCGATCCGCCTAGTTACTTCACGTCAAACCATTGAACCAGGTCATGGCATTTTCGTTACCATTGATAAGAAAAGATTTTTACTGGCAGCCCTTGATCGCCGAATCGCTTTTATATTTGCTTAAACTACTTAGTAGGTAGGCTGTAAATGGAACTGCCGGTGTAAACATACAGGCCGAAAGTTTTATTAAATTCCACCGAAATCGGTTGGTCAAAGAATGAATTCGTTGAAACAACTTTTCCATTCTTATCGAATGTAATTAATGTTCCAGAACCCGCATTTCCATAGGCAGCATAAGTTGTTGAACTGGCACCGTTAGCAACAACTGCACTTGAGGTTGCTTTATATCTAACTGTCCAAGTTGGTTTCAAAGTTGTTCCGAACTTAGTGATCGTGGCAAGAGATGCAGTTTTACTCTTTAAGTAGCCGCCGAGCAGAAGTGAAGAGGTAGCACTTGCCCAATTTCGAGTAGCCCCCTTTTCGCCGCTTCTAACTGATTGTACGATCTTGGGTGATCCATCAACTTTTACGATTAGACCATCACGAACTCCAATAGCTTTATTTCCTAAAAATAGTTCGGTGCCGCTACCGAGCAAAAAACTGGTGCCATCACTGTTTC
>JBEINS010000140.1:0-3072 GCA_040377985.1 Candidatus Planktophila sp.
AACGAGTTATCAATCGTTCATAGCCAACACCTGCAGTTGCCCCATCGTTGGCGGCTAGGCCAGCTAATGATTCATGAATATCTTCAATTGAAGAATCAGCTTCGATGCCACCGAGTTCGGCTAATGCGATGTTTAAGTAATCAGCTAGGCCGCCGTAATCGAGTTCGACCAGGGATTTTGGGTGGAACATATCCATCCAGTCGTGCAGATCTTGAATCTCTTCTTCGATGCCGCCTTCGCCAAATGCGTTAACAACTGTGTCATGTGTGAACATGCAACGAGTTTTGGCATTTGCAATCTTGGCGCGAGCAATTGAGAACGCACCATTGCTATCAGCACCACGCATTCGTTCATCTGGTGTGAAAAGTGAGAACCAACGGGGTGGGATCATCCAGGTTTCGGTCAAGATGTGTGGCACTTTGTTATCGATGTAGTCAGCACCGCTTGTGATCAACTCTTCGATAGCTGGTGTGAAAAAGTATTTAGTAACGGTGCTTGGCATTGAGTCAGTGAAGTTGTCATAAGCCGCCCAACTTCTTGTAGATGTTGACCAAGGTGACACATAGCGAACATCTTCGAGATCAAGAATGTGAGCACCATCTGCCACATTAGAAAAATAAGTTGGCGCAATTAATCTTTGCATTGCGCGGTTTTGCTCATCTTCTACAGTTGAATAAATCGGAAACGCTTCTTCCCAGAGCAAACGATCTGCTGGTTCAAATGCCGAAAGTGGTTCGTAAATGCGCAGTGCTGCAACATAAGGAGTTCTGCGCGTCATGAGTTACAGGCTAACTAACTTAGTAATTAAGCGCGAGGAATGTAATTGCCCTCAGCAAAAGGGTCGTCGTTATCGTTCTCATCTGTGGTTGGAGCTTCGCCATGTAGTTCTTTAGCTAGGCGATCTAGATCCATATCTTGAGAGTTATATTTCAAATCTCGAGCAACTTTAGTTTGCTTTGCTTTTGCGCGGCCGCGACCCATGGGCGACCTCCTTTTTCAAATTTGTATCCGTCAAGACGCGTAGGTTATCGCGCTTGGTAGTTACCTTCCAAAGCCGAGCGTGCTGAGGCCTCATTTGAGCGTACTTCGCCAGCAATCCAGGCCTTCATGCCGCGGGCTGCCAGCGATCTCAGGGTCAGATCAGCGACCTCTGGGGCAACGACTGCGACCATGCCGACGCCTGCGTTCCAGGTGCGCTCGAGGGCGGGCTGGGCAACATCGCCAGCTTTAGCCATGAAAAGCATCTCTGGCGGCAGTGCCCAGGTGCTGCGGTCATAGGTTGCGCAAAGGCCAGCCGGAATAACTCGGGCAGTGTTCTCAGCTAAACCGCCACCTGTCACATGCACGAAAGTGCGCAAGTTAGTGCCGAGCGATTTAATCAACGCTAAACAATCAAGGGTGTAGATCTCAGTTGGAGTTAAAAGAACTTCTCCCAGAGTTTTATCTGTGTCTAGAAATTTAGAATCAAGCGATAATTTCTTAGTTTTAATGATGTGGCGAATTAACGAATAACCATTGGCATGAAAACCAGATGATGGCATACCGATTAAGACATCGCCAGCCTTTACAAGATCTGCTGAAAGTAATTTGTCGGCATCGACCGCGCCCGTTGCGGCTCCTGCAATATCAAATTCATCTTCGCCAAGTAACCCTGGGTGTTCTGCAGTTTCGCCACCGATAAGTGCGGTGTTGGCTTTTTCGCAGCCGAGCGCGATACCGCTAACGATTTCAGCAATGCGCTCCGGAATCACTTTGCCTACAGCAATGTAGTCAGTCATAAAAAGTGGCTCAGCGCCACAGACAACTAAATCATCAACAACCATAGCAACTAGATCTTCGCCGATCGTGTCGTATTTGCCCAACATGCGAGCAATCTCGGTTTTAGTGCCAACCCCATCAGTTGAAGTTGCAAGAAGTGGTTTCTTAAACTTTGTTAACGCTGATGCATCAAATAGACCAGCAAAGCCACCGATGCCACCCATAACTTCAGGGCGTGATGCTTTGGCAATACTTGCTTTCATTAACTCAACTGCGCGCTCACCTGCATCAATATCAACACCAGCGTCTTTGTAATCAGCCACTTACCTGCTCCGTTGTCTTGCTCACTTCGGTTATCTCAAGGCGCATCTTGCCTTCTGATAGATCGGTTGGAATCGCGATTGGGTAGACACCGGTAAAGCACGCTGTGCAGAGTTTCGAGTCAGGTACTGACGTTGCTTGAACTAGACCTTCGATAGAAACATACCCAAGTGAGTCAGCACCGATTGAGCGACGAATCTCTTCAACCCCTAAACCACTAGCGATTAACTCAGCACGAGTCGCGAAATCAATACCGTAGAAACAAGGCCATTTAACTGGGGGGGAGCTGATTCGAACGTGAATTTCAGCAGCGCCAGCCTCACGCAGCATGCGCACGATTGCTCGTTGGGTATTGCCACGAACGATTGAATCATCGACAACCACGATGCGCTTGCCTTCAATGATTTCGCGCAGTGGGTTTAACTTTAAACGAATACCTAATTGGCGAATTGTCTGTGATGGTTGAATAAAGGTACGGCCAACGTAAGAGTTCTTAACTAAACCAAGACCGTAAGGAATGCCTGACTCTTTGGCATAACCAATGGCAGCTGGGGTGCCAGATTCTGGAACTGGAATAACAAGGTCGGCATCGGCTGGAAATTCTTTAGCTAACTGCTGACCAATCTTTACGCGAGTCGCATGAATGCCTTGACCAGCAATTGTTGTATCTGGTCTTGCTAAATAAACATATTCAAAGATGCAGCCTTTTGGTTCAGCTGGTGCCCATGGGTGAGCACGTAAACCATCTTGATCGATTGCAATAAATTCTCCGGGTTCAACTTCGCGAACGAAAGCAGCGCCGACTATGTCTAGGGCGGCAGTTTCGGAAGCAACTACCCAACCAGTTTCTAACTTGCCGATTACAAGCGGGCGCACACCGTGGCGATCGCGAGCAGCGTATAACGTGTGTTCGTCCATAAAAATCAAGGAGAACGCACCTTCAAGAAGTGGCAAGACAGCAAGTGCGCTGGCTTCAACATTTTTCTCATTTTG
>JBEINS010000158.1:0-2711 GCA_040377985.1 Candidatus Planktophila sp.
AGCAATGATTAAAAGTCCTGAGCCAAATGAAACTAGTGCAGCCTCAAGTCCATTATTTAATCGATAGGAAAGTTCGCCGTTTGCGCGCGCCTGAAGCGCGATCATTAATCCAGAAAGTGCTGCTAATAAGTCAAGACGCATTACTTGTCTATGCCGTGAAACTCACGCTTATCAGCGATCCAATCCATTAGTGCAAAGAGAACACCTGACGCTACGAATGTTAAATGAATTACGATGCGCCACTTAGTGCCGCCGCCAACATGATCTTGGCCAGCAAGTTCGATGAAATCCTTTAATAGTTCGATAACTGAAATTGCAACGAGCGAACCAATCAACTTTATTTTCAGGCCTGAGAAATCAATAGTTCCCATCCAGTGTGGGCGGTCCTTTGATTCAGTCGCAACATCAATACGCGAAACAAAGTTTTCATATCCAGCAAAGATCACCATCAGAATCAAATTTGCGAGCAGCGTTAGGTCAAGAAGTGCTAAAAGTTCTAAGGTGAATGTCTGTGCAGTTGCTTCGCCGATGTGTTGAGTTATGTGATAGAACTCAACAATAAAGCGCCAGCAGAGCAGAACTAGCGCGCCTACCAAGCCTAGGTATAGCGGAGCTAATATGAAGCGCGCACGGAATAAGATTACTTCGATGGCATTTGTTAATTTGTTCATGCCCTAAGTTTAACCCTCAATAAGCAATGTGGCGGCTAACCATTCTTCTTCGCGTCGAGATTTCTCTGAATTTAAGTCAGTTAATTCACCCGCTATGGCAGCAAATCGCTCGGCATCGAATTCACACAGTTCTTGTTCGGCTAACAAGGCAGTGGTTTTTTCCTCTAACTTAGCTATCTGGCGTTCGATACGTGTTAAGTCTTTCTTGGCTTGACGCTGTTCGGCAGCCGTTGATGTTGATTTATTCTCTTTTTTATTTGAAGTACCTGAAATAGCTTTCTCACGTAGCTCTAAATATTGATCAACTCCACGCGGCAAATCAAGCAACTTCTGATCACCAAGTAAGCCAACAAAGCGATCGCAAACTCGCTCTAGGAAATATCGATCGTGCGAAATAATTAGCAGGGTGCCGGCATAGCTATCTAGTAGATCTTCTAACTCAGTCAAAATCTCAATATCAAAATCATTTGTTGGCTCATCAAGCATCAAAACGTTAGGACTTTCCATCAGCAAACGAGTTAATTGCAGACGCCTTTTTTCACCGCCTGATAAATCACCAACTGGGGTCCATTGTGAATCGCGGTCAAAACCTAATCGTTCGCAAAGTTGTGATGCCGAAAGGGTGCGGCCTTTACCGAGTTCAATATGGGAGGCAACTTTTTCTACCGCTTCAAGCACACGCCAAGTTGGATCTAGCTCAGTTAAGTGCTGGGTTAAGAAAGCTGCCTTAACAGTCACGCCAGTGACTAATTTTCCAGCACTTGGTTGAATTTCACCGGCCAGCGTGCGCATTAAAGTGGTTTTGCCGGCGCCATTAATACCAACAATGCCAATGCGATCACCAGGGCCGACGTTCCAATAGAGATCATCAATTAATTCTTTATCGCCTGCTCGCACTTGCAGATGATGCGCCTCATAAACAGTATTTCCTAATCGATTCTGCGCAAATTTCAATAACTCGGTGGAATCACGCGGAGCTGGTTCCGCTGAAATTAGTTCATTTGCGGCATCAACTCGGAACTTGGGCTTAACTGTTTGAGCCGGTGCACCCCGGCGTAACCAAGCCAGTTCTTTGCGAATAAGCATGTTGCGACGTTGATCTAGCACTGAAGCTTGGCGAGAACGCTCGGCCTTGGCTAATACGAAAGCGGAATATCCGCCGTCATATTCTTCAACTTTACCGCCGACAACTTCCCAGGTGCGATCTGTTACTTCATCTAGAAACCAACGATCGTGCGTTACAACTGTTACAGCAATATTTTTACGATTCTTCAAATGACTTGCTAGCCATGCCACACCTTCGACATCTAAGTGGTTAGTAGGTTCATCAAGCAGAATTAGGTCAAGATCATCAATTAGTAACTTAGCTAATCCAACGCGACGACGCTCACCACCTGAAAGAGAGAGAAATGTTCGTTCGAATAAGTGATCATCAAAGCCACCAAATAACCCGGTAAATACTTCGCGAACACCAGCATCACTTGCCCATTCATGTTTTGCTTTATCACCCAATACAACATCTCGAACAGTTGCAGCCTTATCGGCGATATCGACTTGGTTGAGCATTCCGAGTTTGACTGAATTGCTCTTGGTCACTCGACCTGAATCTGGTTGCTCAATGCCAGCAATTAATTTCATTAACGTGCTCTTGCCGGCGCCATTACGCCCAACAATTCCGATGCGTTCGCCCTCAGCAACGCCAAGAGATACGCCAACTAGTAATTGCTTTATATCAAAGGCTTTGTTTACGCTTTCGACGTTAACAAGATTGCGTGCCATAGGGGGAAAGCGTACCTTTACGGCATGAAGGTTACTGACCGCGAATATGCATTGGCACTAGATGCCAAAGACCCATTACGCCATTTCAAAGAGCGATATGTGATTACCGACCCAGATATGTGTTATTTAGACGGAAATTCATTGGGCCGTTTGCCACACGAGACCGTAGTGGCCGTAACTGATTTTATGACTAAGGAGTGGGGTCCAGAAGTTGTAAATGGCTGGGGCCACTGGGTTGATGAAGCTCAACCAACTGGTGAT
>JBEINS010000128.1:0-3281 GCA_040377985.1 Candidatus Planktophila sp.
ATTGCGCCCTGAATTCTTGCTTGAAGTATTTCCGTTAGAGGTGTTGCCATGACCTTGTTAACCGATGCAATTAAAGCCATGGTTGGTAATGAACGCACCTACGTTGCCCCAGAACCATTTGGTACTGCATCCGGTCGATATTTCGCGCTAGCAATTGAAGATAACAACCCAATGTATGCAGCTCGCGAAATAGCACCTCTTACTTTAATTTGCGATACCAATCAATATGCTAATTTGCCTATGAATGGAGATGGCTACGCTGGCCACTTCTGGGATATCGAAATTCCGAATACTAAATTATTACGTGGCGGTAACAGTTATAAGTTCCACCAATATGTTCATGCCACAGATGTACTACACGTTACCTGGAAGATCGATGAGATCTCTGAGCGCGTTAACTCCAAGGGCATAGCGATGGCAACCATGTTTAGCACCGCTTCTTATCGCAATCAACGTAATGAGCTTTTAGCAACCAATACTGAATCCTTAATTTGGATTGCATTGGAGGCTAACTAATGAAAAATGTAAAAGTTGGCGATCAGGTACCTACAATAACAAAACATTGCACGCTGACTTCAATGATTGCCTACGCAGGAGCAACCTGGGATTGGCACCGCTTGCATTACGACCATGAATATTTAGAGTCAAAGGGATTAGCAGCACCAGTAGTAGATGGCCAAGTATTTGGTGCTTACGTTGTGCAAGCTATTCAAGATTGGCTAGGCGATAGCGCCTTTATTTCTGAGTTAGATTTTCGTTATGCCGGCTTGGTGTTTGCCGAAGAACACGTTCAGGTAAGCGGTGAAGTCACTGAAGTAAGTGGTGCGGGCGTATCGCTATCGCTAAAGATTGATGTGGTTGCCGCAAATGGTGCGATTTTGCGCCCAGCTGTAACTCCAATTACCGCAAAGGTAATTTGGCGTTAAGCATGAAAACCCCAGTAATTGTTGGTGCTGCAGAGTGCGACTTAGGCGTCACCAATAAATCAATTCTGGAACTACAGGCACAAGCAGTTACGCGAGCACTGGCAGATGCTGGCCTTAAGATCAGTGATGTTGATGGCATCGCTACCAATGCGATTTCGCGCTTTTCGGCTAGTTCGCTAGCTGATTACTTGGATATCGAACCTAAATTTACCGATTCAACTTTTGCTGGTGGCAGTTCATTTGAAATGTATGTGGCCCGGGCCTACCACGCAGTTGCCAGTGGTCAATGCAATGTAGTTGTAATTTCCTTTGCTTCAAACCAACGATCAGCTAAATCTCGCTCCCTTGGTGGCGTCGTAGAACACCACACACCTGAAGCACAATTCGAAACTGCCTATGGCCCATTGTTTCCACTTAGTTATTACGCCATGGCAGCTCAACGTTATATTCATGATGTTCCAAATGGTCGCGCCGCACTTTCTGAAATTGCAATTAGCGCGCGTGAGTGGGCACTGTTAAATCCGAAGGCTTACCGTTATGGAACTGCTTCACTAACGGTTGCCGAGTTAGAAAGCGCCGACCTGATTTCTTCCCCATTGCGGGCAAGTGACTGCTGTTTAGTAACCGATGGCGGTGGCGCAATCATCGTTACTAGCTCTGAGATTGCTAAAGGATTAAAGAGTAAGTCAGTTTCAATTCTAGGTTTTGGTGAATCAACTACTAATACTTCAATGACTACGCATCGTGATTTACGTGTAACCGGTGCCAAGCAAAGCGGTGACATTGCATTTGCAATGGCCGGCGTATCGCGCTCTGATATCGATGTTGTTGAACTTTATGATTCATTCACAATTACAACGCTGCTTTCGCTGGAAGGTTTGGGATTTGCCGGCAAAGGCGAAGGTGCAGAATTTGTGCTTGATGGAAAAACCAGACCAGGTGGGACATTCCCGCTAAATACCAATGGTGGGGGACTTTCTTACTGTCACCCAGGTCAGTACGGAATCCTGCTTTTGATTGAAGCTGTTCGTCAGTTGCGTGGTGAATGTGGTGATCGCCAAGTGGCAAATGCCAAGTTAGCGGTTGCCCATGGCACAGGTGGAATTCTTTCAACAAATGCAACTGTAATTTTGGGGGCAAATTAATGTTTCCCTACTTACCTCAAGAAGATGCAATCAGCGCGCCATTCTGGGCAGCTACTAGAGAGCGAAAATTAGTTATTCAATACTGCTCAACCTGTGATCAGTACCAGTGGTATCCACGCGCAATCTGTATTTCCTGCGCCACGGAGAATCTCACTTGGCGAGAAGTGAGCGGAAAAGGCACCGTAGATTCTTGGACCACTGTGCATCGCGCACCAACCGAGGGCTTTGTTCCACCATATGTAATTGCTCGAGTTCTGCTGAGCGAAAAGGTAATCATGCTAACTAGACTTGTGGGTATCGAGAGCCCCGCTTGCGATCAAGCGGTTGAACTTTCTTGGCAAGAGTTATCTGATGGACGAGCACTTCCGGTATTTGGTTAGATAAAGAACTAGGAGCAAAAATGGATTTCAATTTAAACGAAGAGCAATTAGCATTTAAAAAGGTGCTGCGCGAGTTCGTCGAGAAAGAAATCAAGCCAGTTGCTAACCAGTATGAAAAAGAAGGTATCTACCCAACTGAAATCGTAAAGACGATGGCCGATATGGGCTTATTTGGAATGACAATTCCAGAAGAGTACGGCGGCCTAAATGTTGACATGGTTTCATTCGCATTAGTTTTTGAAGAAATCGCTCGTGGCTGGATGGGTGTTGCTGGAATTCTCGGTAGTCACTCACTTTCTTGTTGGATGATTGCGCATCACGGCACCCAAGAACAAAAAGATAAGTACTTACCTGATCTAGCAACTGGTAAGCGCCGCACCGGAATCGGATTAACTGAACCAGATGCTGGCACTGATCTACAAGGTATTCGAACTACTGCTCGCCTTGAGGGCGATGAGTATGTAATCAATGGTTCTAAAACTTGGATCACAAATGCTCGTCATGCTGATCCGCTGCCAGTATTAGTTAAGACTGATCCAAACGCATCGCCTGCACATAAAGGCATGAGCGTAATTTTGATCGAAGCCGGCACTCCAGGGTTTGAGATCGGCAAAGATATTGGAAAGCTCGGCTATAAAGGCACCGAGTCTTGCGAAGTTGTTCTTAACAATGTTCGCGTACCTAAAGGAAACCTACTCGGCGGCGTCGAAGGTCGCGGCATGCAGCAAGTATTAAGTGGTCTAGAAACTGGCCGCGTTAATATCGCAGCCCGCTCAGTTGGTATTGCCCAAGCTGCATATGAGGCAGCGATTAATTACTCCAAAGAACGC
>JBEINS010000197.1:0-1641 GCA_040377985.1 Candidatus Planktophila sp.
CCCAACCTATGAGGCGCTAATCGCACTGCCTTGGGGCTCTATCGATGGCGAAATCAAAATGACTGAGCAAGGCGAAGTTATTAGCGACAAGTTCTCATTGCCTTCACTTGCCCGCGAAAACGTTGAGTTAACTCTGGCCGCTGCCCTTGAAGCAACTGTGCTTAATCGGGGACCTCGTCAAGATCCAAAAGACCTTGATAGTTGGAACGCCTGCATGCAAGCAATTAGCGATAATTCATTTGCTCAGTATCGATCACTCGTCGATCATCCTGATTTACCAGCATATTTCTACGCTTCCACCCCAGTTGAACAACTAGGAAATCTCTTCTTAGGTTCTAGGCCATCACGTCGGCCAGATGCAGCAAGTGGGCTAGGTAGCTTACGTGCGATTCCATGGGTATTTGGTTGGACGCAATCACGTCAGATTGTGCCTGGTTGGTATGGCGTAGGAACTGGTTTGAAAGCCGCGCGCGAAGCCGGTCACGGCGATGTTGCATCAAGCATGCTTAGAGAGTGGCACTTCTTTCATACCTTTATTAGCAATGTTGAAATGACGCTAGCAAAAACAGATTTAGCGCTGGCTCGTCGCTATGTTGAAAAGCTAGTACCTGCTGAATTGCAGCATTTTCTTATCGATATTGAAGCCGAGTTTGCGCTTACTGTGGCTGAAATTAACTTACTTACTAAGAAACAATCGCTACTCGAAGATCAGCCAATTCTTTCCCGCACCTTGCAAGTTCGTGATGCTTATCTGTCACCGCTGCACTTGCTGCAAATTAACTTGCTGAGCCGAGTTCGCACCGAAGGTGCTGATGCAGACCCATTATTGATTCGTGCGCTGCTGCTAACTATTAACGGCGTCGCAGCAGGCTTACGCAATACTGGCTGAGTGCTTTAAATATATTAAGACGCTAGGTATTGCGGAATATCTGTTGATACATCCGCAAAAGTTGCGATCCAGGAATAGCCACATTCACCACACAGAGTCATAGGGCCAAATTCATCATTTAGGATGATTTCTAACTCTACGGAACGACAAACATAACAATTAGGAAAATCGATTAGAAACGACATAGCTTTACCCCTTCTTATTTAGTGACGGCTCGGGGAAGCAACTAAATCTTCTACCTAAATCTTGCTAATGGTGTCGAAATGCAGTTAGACGTTAGTTTAAGAAATGGAAAATAGTTGGTTAACTCAAGAGTTAAAAGCTGACTGGGTACGCTCAAGGCCTTGGGTAATTAGTGATTCAACACAATCAGCGCCGCGCAAGATAAAGTCCGTTAACTCTTTCTTTTCAGCTGAGGCAAACTGCTTTAACACAAAATCACCAGGATCTTGTTGGCCAGGTGGGCGACCAATACCTAAGCGCACACGTAAATATTCAGCACTGCCAAATGAAGAAGTAAGTGATTTCAGACCATTGTGGCCATTGTCGCCACCGGCTACTTTGCTGCGAATTGCGGCAAATGGAATATCTAGCTCATCGTGCAAAATAATAATATTGGCCAGCTCTACTTTGTAAAAATTAGCTAGGGCTTTGACTGGGCCACCTGATTCATTCATGTAACTCTTTGATTTAGCGACGATGACAGAGGCTGCATCAATACCAACACCTAATTTAAATTCAGCGATATCGCA
>JBEINS010000122.1:0-3448 GCA_040377985.1 Candidatus Planktophila sp.
AACTACTTTTAATAAAGCCCCTACGCGATCTAACCCTGCAACTGGATCTTCATCGCGATCCCACAGGGCGGCAAGTAAAAGATTTCCAACTGCATGACCATCGAGTGGCCCTTCACTTGTGAACCGGTACTGCATGATCTCGGCCCAGCTGCGACCCCATTCATCATCGGCGCATAACGCAGCAAGAGCCATACGTAGATCACCGGGTGGAAAAATTGGAAACTCTTGACGTAATCGTCCGCTAGATCCGCCATTATCGGCGACGGTAACAATGGCAGTGATTTGATCGGTGATTGCACGCAGCGAAGTAAGGGTTGCAGCCAGGCCGTGTCCGCCGCCTAGTGCAACAACGCGAGCAGAACTCATTCGCGGCCGAGATCTCGATGTACTGCGTGCGCCGAGATTGCTAGATCTGTTCCCGTTTGACCCAATTGCTTTGCAATTTCAGTCGAGATAGCGACACTGCGATGCTTGCCGCCGGTGCAACCAATAGCGATCGTTAAATACTTTTTACCTTCACGAATATAGCCAGGCAACATATCTTTAATTAACTTGACGTAATCCCCCACAAATTCAGTAACACCTTCATTTGAAAAAACTCGATCACTGACTGCTTGATCTAGCCCAGTTAATGGTCGCAACTCGGGCACCCAATGTGGATTTGGAATGAATCGGCAATCTAGAACTAAATCGGCGTCTACTGGAATTCCATACTTATAACCAAAACTCAAGATATTAAGTCGAACGCCTTCGATCATTCCTTCAGCGAAAATTTCACTTGTTCGCTTTGCTAGCTGATGCACATTTAAATTTGAAGTATCAATCACTACGTCGGCGCTCTCGCGAAGCTCGTGCAGCTTGGCTCGTTCGCGATCAATGCCATCTGAAATGCGATCACCACCCTGCAGAGGATGCGGACGACGAGTACTTTCAAATCGGGCTACTAGAGATTGATCTGAGGCATCTAGAAAAAGCAACCGGAACGCGATTCCGTCATTCTTTAAATTTGCTAATGCAGCATTTAAATCATCGAAGAATTTTCCGCCGCGCACATCGACCACAACCGCCAAAGCTGGCAGCTCGCCATCACTAGATTGCTTGGCTAACGCAGGCAAAAGTGAAGGAGGCAAGTTATCAACGACATACCACCCCAAGTCTTCGAGGGAATGGGCAACCGTAGATCGGCCAGCACCTGACATACCGGTCAAAATCAATAGTTCGTTGCGCTTCATGCTTCTATCCTGCCGTGCTTGTCAAGCACCAGTAATTTCGCCAGTAGTCATATTTACTGCCTCGCTCTTGCCAATCTGAGCCAGCGACTGGGCAATAGTTTCAGCCAATTTTTCACCTATTCCAGGTGTTGTAGCTAGCTCACTAACTGGTGCTTTTCGGATTGCCGAGACTGAGCCGAAGCGGTCAAGGAGCGCAGTGCGTCGCGCGCTTCCCAGCCCTGGAATTTCATCAAGTAAAGATTCCAACATGACTTTAGAGCGTCTAGAGCGGTGGAAGGTGATGGCAAATCTGTGCGCTTCATCGCGGATTCGTTGCAACAAATAAAGTCCTTCGCTGTTGCGTGGAAAAATTAGCGGGTCTGCATTATTAGGGAGCCAAACTTCTTCTAACCGCTTTGCCAAACCACAAAGTGCGATATCAGTTATTCCTAATTCACCCAGTGCTCGTTGTGCGGCACTGACCTGTGGCTTACCACCATCGACCACAATAAGTGCTGGCGGATAAGCAAACTTACTAATGCGCCCGCCAGTTTCAGAAACTTCTGCCAAATCAACGTTTCGATCATCGAGCATTCGCTTAAGACGGCGAGTGATTACTTGGTGCATCGCTCGGGTGTCATCCCAACCTTCACTGGTATCGATTATGAATCTTCGGTACTCAGATTTTTTCGGCATGCCATCTTCAAATACCACCATAGATGCAACAACTGAAGTACCCGAAATATTTGATATGTCGAAACATTCAATTCGAAGTGGCGTGCGCGTAAGGCCCAACATCTCTTCAATTTGAGTGAGCGCTTTGCCAGATACTGCAGCATCAGTTGCGCGCTTACTTACATATTGAATGAGTGAGTACTGAGCATTTCGTTTGACGGTCTCAAGTAGCTCGACCTTATCGCCACGCTGTGGAACTTTTATCTCTACCTTGGACCCGCTAACACCGCCCAGCCATTGCTCTAGTTGAGCGAGATTCTCGGGTTGGGTGTTTAGATAAATATTGCGCGGGATTGAGACCGAGCCATTTCCATAGATTGAGAAGAGAAGTGATGCGAAAACATCTTCCCCTTCCAGCGCCATTTCCTGATCCACAATCCATGAGCGAGATCCTTTAATCGAACCCCGCTGCATCGAGAAAATTGAGCCAGCTGAATGAAAACCATCTTGATAGAGCGCAATGAAGTCGCCATCTAAGTCATCTGAGAAATTGCCTTGGGTCGATCTCTGCGCTTTTTCGAAAGATTCGATTTGATCTCTTAAGCGAGCTGCTCGCTCAAACTCTTCATTCGTTGAAGCCAGCTGCATCTCTTCATGTAGCGCAGGCAGCAGATTCTCCATGCCCGATTCCATAAAGTCATTTAACTTCTGGGCCAAAGCTTGGTGATCTTCTTTGGAAATCCAGCCCACACAAGGGGCTGCGCACTTACCGATATCCCCCAACAAGCATTGACGTTTGCTACGCTGCGCCCGATTGAAGTTTGAAGAAGAACAAGATCTAACTGGGAAAACTTTCAGTAAAACTTCAAAGGTATTACGTAGCGCCCAAGCATTTGTATAAGGACCAAAATATTTCAATCCTGGTCGCTTATCTTTACGAGTAATGAAAATCATGGGATATTCGTCATTAAGCGAAATGGCTAAGTACGGGTAAGACTTATCATCCTTGAACTGCACGTTGTATTTCGGCTGGTATTGCTTGATCCAACTAAACTCCAGAGCGAGTGCTTCAAGCTCAGTACTAACAATCGTCCAATCAACGCGCACAGCTTCATGCACCATGCGATTGGTTTTAGTGGCTAAATTTGCTTGAAAGTAATTACTTAGCCGGTTCTTAAGATTCTTAGCTTTGCCAACATAAATAACTTTGTCGGCCTTATTAAAGAATCGGTAGACACCAGGATGCTCGGGAATATTGCTCGGCCGATAACTCTGTGGATCTGCCATTGCAGTTATTTCTTCTGCTTAGCTTTTCGGTTATTCGCCAATACCGCGGCCAAGAAGGTGCCGGTGTAACTCGCCTTATTCTTAGCCACATCTTCCGGAGTTCCTTCAGCAACCAACGTGCCACCACGGAAGCCACCTTCAGGGCCCATATCAATAACCCAGTCGGAGGATTTAATGACATCGAGATTGTGCTCAATGACAACGACGGTATTGCCGGTATCAACTAGTCGGTTAAGCACGCCCAATAACTTGTTTACATCTTCAAAATGCAGGCC
>JBEINS010000175.1:0-2286 GCA_040377985.1 Candidatus Planktophila sp.
CCATGCCCCACTCATATGTAGCGCGAAGATCTAACTTTGCACCTGTGAAGTAGCGTGCCCAAACTGCGTAGCGATCTGCGCCAACTGCGTCATTGGGGGTTGCAATAGGAAGGTATTCGCTCTTAAGAAACGCTGCAGTTTCGGCTGCAGCTTTTTCAGCGAGCTTTGCATTGGCATGCATCGCTGGATATTTGCCATCTGCATCAAAGTTTTTACACATCGCACTAAAGCCACCGTTGGCATAGCTTTCAAGTTGTTCGATAACTCCACGCACCTGACGTTGCGCTGTTGTCTTGCCGTTCTTAGCAACTTCCATGATCGCGCCAGTCCAAGACTTATATGCGCCATCGACAGCCATCAAACGCTTAGCGATATTGTCGAAATCTTGATCGGTTGCCTTCGGCATTAATTCAAAAATTGAGCGAACATTAGAAGGAGGAGAAGTCAGCACATTCCAGAGCACGAAAGATTCTTGGCTCTCATATAGGGCAAGACCAGACTCGAGGCGCTCTTTCATAACGGTCTGAGCAATACGATCAATTTCATCTATTGGCTTTAGAGCAACGAGCTTTGCCAAAGTTGCTTTAGTTAGATCCGCAGATTTCGCAGCGCCAGCAAGTGAGAAATCATCAAGCTTGTCTTGATTGAGGCCATTGCCCAAGTAGGTGCAGTCCATGGGGCTAAGGGCGGCAGCGTCATCAATGTAAGTGTGGCTGAGTTCGAAGATAGGATATCTAAATGTCATAGGTGGATCCTGCCAAAGTGCCCCATTTTTGTCTATGCGGAAAGTAGAAAGAGCCTCGATTTCTCGAGGCTCTCCCATGCACAGCTAGCGCATTTCCCGTGATCACTACCAATAGATCGAATTGCGCTAACTAAGACTGTGGTGGAGACGACGGGTTTCGAACCCGTTCCGACTGTTTGGTAAACATTCAGGCTGCCAATTACAACACGCCCCCATCACGAGAGCGAAGTTACGCATTGACGGGCTAGTGAAATTTGCTAGTAGGAAATCTTGTGGGCGAAAATAAATGTGGAAAAGCAAAAGGGACTTGGTGATTAACCAAGTCCCAGTTACTACCAAACAGTCGTAGCCGAATTATGACACACAATTTAAGAAATTAAATAGAAAGCAAAAGAGACTTGGTGATTAACCAAGTCCCGATTACTACCAATCCATCGTGGAGAAATTATTGCACAAAACTTTGTTACTCGGAGTAACAAACTGTTTATTCATCCAGTTGTGTGGAACTTTAACTTAATTCCAACATAGCTACCGAGGAATACGAAGGCAAAGAAAACCCATCCAGATAATGCAAATGCTTGAGTGCCAGATAGTAGAACTCCGATGGTGCAACCAAGTGAAGTCATTGAACCCCAACCTAGAAGCACGCCGCCAAGAAGCGCGGTAGAACTATTCGTTACGGTTAGTTTTGAAAACTCAAATCTGCCGCCAGCTAGAGCTGCGGCAAATGATGTGCCCACAAGTCCAATTACTAGCCAGCCATTATTTGTGATGGTTTCAGAAACTACGGCAATGCAGCCAGCCACTTTATCTAAGCCAAATAAAGTATCGGCGCCTATTTGATTGTCATCCATAAAGGTGCGAGCTGTTGTGCTGAGCTGGCGAGTAACGCCAAGTGGCTCAACGCGAAGGTAGGCAATGGTGCCGACTAAACCTACGATCGCACCGGTTGAAATTGGGCTCCACCGCTGGGTAATTAGGTTCTTAAGCGTTGAACCCAAGGAAAGAGAAGTATTTGGAACGCTTCTAATTGGTTCAGAATTGGTGCCTTTTTTAATCGCAAAGATAGCTAATAGAAGAAGTGCGCCAAGTGTTATCAAAAGTGCGCCGGAATATCCAACGTAATGAGGCAGCCAAATAGTTGGGGCATCTGAAATTGCATTTAAGTAAAGCCAATTCCAAGTAAGAAAAGCTAGAACGAAACCGATGAGCGTGCCGATAAGCGCTGGAATAGCCCGCAAATAACCTTGACCAAGTCGGTATAGATGACCGCTGATGCAGGCACCAGATAAAGCCATGCCGATGCCAAATGTAAAAGCAGATACGGCAAGTACCCAACTAACTGGCCCGATATGTGCAACCGGTGGCAAACGATCGGTACTGGTATCAGGTAAGAATTGTCCAAAAATAATGGTGTAGCCAATTGAGCCAACTGCAATAGCTATTAGTACAGATAGAAAAGGGGTGGTGTTCTTATCTTCGATTCCATCTCTGAAAATACAGAAGAAACAGAAGCGGCCACGCTCTAGCAAAAGACCCAA
>JBEINS010000039.1:0-7916 GCA_040377985.1 Candidatus Planktophila sp.
ATCTTAAGGGCGGCTTCGCGAGCATTTGGATATGCAAAGCCACGGCCAAGAACCACAGTTTCATTCTCACGGCTACAAGCATCTACCGCTTGGCTAACTAGGGATGCGTTATTAACTAATTTTTCAGCTTCGGCAATTAGTGACTCACCATTAATCGGTAGCTTTGCCCAAGTTGCAACTAGTAAATATGAGGTAAGCAGTTGAGCGGAATAACTCTTAGTTGCAGCAACTGCTAATTCAGCTCCAGCTTGTAGATCTAAGTGATGATCGGCAGCTTTTGCCAGTGGTGAATTAGCATCATTAGTTAATGAAATTAACTTTGCTCCTGCACTTTTAGCAGACTTAGCAAATGCAACGAGGTCTGGTGATTGACCGCTTTGACTAAGTGCAACAACTAATACGCCGTCATAATGCAGCTTGGCGTCATAAACTGTTACCGAAGATGGCGAAGTTAATCCGCAAGGCAGACCAAGTTTGGTTTCTACTAAATATTTTAAGAAGTGTGCGGCGTTATCTGAGGTGCCACGGGCCAAGATTAAAACTGATGAGATTTTGTTGGTACTTAAAATATCTCTGACTGGCTCTAGGGCATCGAGGTTGCTTAAGATACGGCGGAAAACCTTTGGGGTCTCTGCGATCTCCGAGGCCATAACCGCGCCGAGTGAATCATTAGCCATATTCATGAGGCTATCTTCCCATAATCCTTAATGGGCTTCCAACGCCTCTTTTAAGCGCACCAAAGTCTTAGCAACGACTAATTGAGTCCAGGGATAGGCCTTACGAAACTTAAGCCAGCTCTGTGAAATGGATTTACGGCCATCAAATGATTCGGTGACTTCGCATTGATTTGGGCTGATTTCCCGAATTTCATAACGCCAGCGCCAGCGGCCTGCATGGCGCCAGGCAATTAACTTATTTTCTTCAAACTCAACAACGGTATTCATAATTCGGTAATCAATTCCAAGGTGCATGGCCATGCCGAATTTTGCACCCAAAGATAAACGCTCTGGCCCGCTGATGTTATTTTGAATGGTGTTGGAACCATCAATATCTTTATGCCGAGCTGGATTTGCCAACAGATCAAAAATTTTTGCAGCCGGTGCGTCAATGACAATTCGAGCGGATTTGATCTTGGGGTTGCCCGTTTCGAAAATCTCAGCTCGAACTTTGTCGCCTTCAGCCATCATTAGCTTTGCCTCTCTATTAGCATCGCCTAATGCTAATCCTCTTACCTCCTAGTGAGAAGAAGAAATCAGCAACTGGCTCGGAAAAATTCGATTTAAGTTCACTGGTATTCGCATCTGAGTTATCTGATACTCGAATGGCAGCAATAGCAAGTCATGACTCGTCACGAACTTCGCCGGCTATCGAAATCTATGATGGCGTTCTCTATCAAGGACTGGACTGGAAAACTCTTTCAGCTGCCGAGCAAAAACGAGCAAACTCAAAAGTACTAATTGTTTCGGCGATCTTTGGCTTAATTAAGCCAATGGATCTGATATTTGGCTACAAAGAAAAGATTGATAATAAGTTATGGCGTGATTCGATTGCCCAAGTAGCAGCAAAGTTTTCGGATGAATTAATTATTGACTGTCGCTCTTCAACATATAAAGGTGTTTGGCCGATAAATCCGGCAAACACAGTTGAGGTAAGAATATTTCAAGTGGTTGCAGGCGAACGAAAAGTGATCACTCATATGTCTAAGAAATATCGCGGCGAACTAACTAGACATTTGCTAACCCAAGCCACTGACCCAATCACGCCGGCCGAAGTGCAACGAATGGCTGCTCAGTTATTTGAGTGCGAGCTCCACCCGTCTGTCGATGCTCAGCCATGGGCGCTTGATCTTCTGATTTCTTAAGGGCAAAGTAGGCGAGATACAATCGCGCCATGGATTTGCACAAGGTCATTTTGTATTACGGCTTCACGCCGATATCTGACCCTGCCGCCGTTAAGTTATGGCAGCGCACTCTTTGCGAATCACTTGGTTTAACTGGTCGGATTATTATTTCTAAGCACGGCATCAATGGCACCTTGGGTGGTGAAATTGAAGCACTTCGCACATATGTTAAGAAAACTAAGAAGTATGACGGTTTCCGTAAAGTAGATTTCAAATGGTCAGCAGGAGACGGCACTGAGTTTCCTAAGTTATCGGTAAAGGTTCGTAAAGAACTGGTTGCATTCGGCCACCCTGATGAAATTAAAGTTGATGAAAATGGCGTAGTTGGCGGTGGGATTCATTTACGTCCAGAACAAGTAAATGAACTAGTTGCCGAACGTGGCGATGATGTTGTTTTCTTTGACGGACGTAATGCCTTTGAGGCCAAGATCGGTAAATTTAGAAACGCGATTGTGCCTGACGTTGAGACTACACGTGACTTCGTAGCCGAGATCGAAAGTGGTAAGTACGACCATTTGAAAGATAAGCCGATCGTTACTTACTGCACCGGCGGCATCCGCTGTGAAGTTCTATCTGCCGTAATGAAAACACGAGGCTTCGAAGAGGTCTATCAAGTAAAGGGCGGAATCGTTCGTTACGGAAACAAATTTGGCGATGATGGCCTTTGGGATGGCTCGCTCTATGTATTCGATGATCGCATGGCGATGGATTTCTCATCAAAAGCGAAAACTATTGGTGAATGCGAATCTTGCGCAGCCCCAACTAAAATCTTTGTTAATTGCTCAAATATTGCTTGCCATAAGCTGGTTTTGCTCTGTGAAGCCTGCGCAGCAAAAGATCGCTCAAATGGCTGCGAACATGATTTATCGAAAAAGCGCGATTCTTCTCTTATCGGCTAACTTTTAGAGATTAGCTGCTTCGCGAATCATGCGGATATAGAACTTATTCGCGACCCTAGTACTTGGTTTCGGCTCACCCATCGCAACAAATCCTAATTTTTCATAAGCTGCAATTGCTGGGTAGTTGTCTTCCCAAACACCTAACCCCTGTCGCTGCCAGCCCTTCTCTTGGGCATGTTCATCAACAAATTTCAACATGGCTTTTAGTAAACCCACGCCTCTATATTCCGGAGAACTCCAACAGCCACCGACCCAAGCAGTTGCACCAAAGTCACCTGAAAGATTCTCAACAGTCATGATTGCGCTATCAACGCCATCGACAGATGCGACTAGGTAATTGAGGTTTTCAAACTTGGCGCGCCACTGAGCTTCGTTTTCGACGCTTTCAGTTTCTAAATTTCCGCCAAAAGCATGAGCACTATCTCGCAGTGAATCTAACCGTAATTCTCTAGCTCGAGCCCACTGATCAGCAGTTAATAGCTCTACCTTGATCGGGCTCATACCTCATTATACATTTTGAAAAAGCAATTAAGGTGTCGGAGATTTACTTACGACTGGCTTCTTGCTTGGTTTGGCCGGTTTTGCTGGTTTTGCAGGTGGAGTTGGCGCAGGTATTGGTTTTGATTTAGTTGGCTTCATACCTGGCTTAACTACAGCTTCAAGTGCAGCATTACGCGCCGCAATCGCTAAATCCATTTCGATCTTTCCAGCGGCGCTCGCTGCTTTCTTATCTTTTGCTGTGGCCGCTGCAGCTACATTATCCATAGTGCGTACTCTGATTGCATCAGCGTCACTTTTGAATTTAGAAGCAATATCCTTGCGCGCTTGCTCTGCAGCTTTTATAGCTGTGTTCCAATTTTGCATTGCAGTTTTAAAGTTTTCTTGTTCGGCTTTGACTGCGATGTTCCAATTAGCAAGCGCTGTTTCATATTGCGAAAGCGCTAATTGGTAGTCACTCTGCGCATCAGCTAGCGCAGTATTTGTCGAAGCAAAAAGCGCAGTTGCAATAAGTGCGATCACTGCTAAGCGCTTTTTCATTTTCGACCTTTCGATAGCCCGTCCCTGGGATGAGATAAGGATGCGGGATAAGTTTGTGAAATCCTTGTGAATCTTAATGATTTCGCCCATGAAATGGGCAAACTAGCCTGCCTGCTATACCCAATAAGTACTCGACGAACTAGCCTTATCGACATGTCCCAGCAACCAAAAGTATTGGTAATTGATGACGAGCCAGGTGTTCGAGAGCTCATCAGTGAAGCCCTGAGCATCTCTGAGATAACTGCCGTGCAGGCTGCCGATGGACTTGAAGCGCTCTCGTTCCTGCGCCGCGAAAGATTTGATCTACTAATCCTTGATATTAATATGCCAAAACTAGATGGCTTGGCTTTGCTTGAAAAGTTACGTACTGAAGGAATGTCTGTTCCGGTTCTGATGCTCAGTGCACGCGCTGATAAGGCTGATATTAATCAGGGACTTCGAACTGGCGCCGATGATTACTTAACTAAGCCATTTAGTATCGAAGAGTTGGTGCTGAGAGTTAAAGCAATTATGCGACGTAGCAAAGGCGAGGTGGCCGAAGTAAAGGTGCTCACCTGCGGTCCAATCTCAATGGATTTTTCAAAATATTCAGTTAAGTTCAATGATCAGGCTATCGATCTATCCCCGACTGAGTTCAAACTACTAGAGCAATTAATTTTAAATCGCGGAAATGTGGTCACCAAAGAAACTCTGCTCTCTGAAGTTTGGGAAATTGATTTCAAAAGTAGCTCAACTGTGGTGGATACCTATATTTCTTACTTACGCAAGAAACTTCATATCGACGGATTCGATGGAATTAAGACAGTTCGCGGCATCGGTTTTCAGATTGTCGCTGATTAATGAAGTTGCAGACTCGTCTTACCGCACTTGTTTCAGCCATAATTATTTTGATTTCAGCCGCAATCGGACTCTTTGCCATAAGTATCACTGAAAATAATGAAGTCGGTCGAGTTGATTCAATTCTCGCTTCAGCCGTGAACCAATTAGTTGATACCCAAGATGATCCGCTCTCCCTTGCATTGCTTCTGGCAGATCAAAGTGACCTTAAATTCACGGTTTCTTATATCTCTGCAGCACGTGAAATAACCGCGCTTAATCAGAGTTCTGGCGATCTAGATGGTGTGCCGACTGACCAAGATTTATCAGCAGCTAGAGCTGAAGGTTTAACGCTAGATATTGATGGCGTAAATCGCATTAGAGCAATTGCGTTACCTGATGATGAGTTCTTGGTTCTCTCAGTTTCACTTGCTGATATCAAGACGGCTAAGAGTCAAAATATCCGTTACTTATTCCTCTTTACGCTAGCAATGGTTCTCCTTGGAACCGCAGTTTCAAATTATCTATTCCGTCGCGATAACGAGCTAAACGAAGTTGTTAACTCGCTGCAGAAGAATCAAGACAGTATGCGTGAGTTCCTTGGGGATGCCTCGCATGAACTGCGCACGCCATTGACTGTAATCAAGGGTTATGTCGAACTTTTAAGTAAAAACCAGATATCTGATCTCACAAAAACTGCCGAATACTACGAGCGCGTTGGGCATGAAATCGAACGAATGCAATCTTTGATCAATGATCTGCTCTTAATCGCTGAACTAGAAGATCAAACACCGATTGCACCTGAAATCATTAATTTCTCTCGCGAAGTTGCACATTTAAGTAGTGATTTAAAAACCTTGCAGCCTATGCGACCAATAGAGACAAGAATTGAGCCAGGAATACTGATAAATATCTCGCATAATTACGCGCAGCAGATGCTGGCTAACATATTTGCAAACTTGCGCAGGCATACTCCTGAGGACTCACAAGTACTTATTGTTCTTGCTACGGCAGGAAACAAGGCTGTTTTAACAATTTCTGATGCTGGCCCGGGACTACCTGAAGAGGTCTATAAATCTGGCATCCAATATTTTCAGAGATTTGATCGTTCGCGATCACGCGAATCAGGTGGCAGTGGTTTAGGCATGACGATTATGAAGCGAATCATCGAAAATGCCAGCGGTGCGATTGAGCTTGGTAAGAGTGAATTCGGCGGCCTTAAGATTGAGATTAATCTGCCAATTAGTCGTGACTAAATTAGCTAATTACCCCGGTTGCCAGCAACACCAATAAGAGTGAGCCAAGGGCAATTCGATAAATGATAAATGGCGCAAAGCTCTTGGTAGAAACAAACTTGAGCAACCAAGCTATAACTGCGTAGCCGATTACAAATGCAATTCCGGTTGCCATTAGCGTTTCGGCAATATTAAAGGTGCCAGTATCGCCACCTTGTTCGATCGCTCCTTTAAGTTCATAAAAACCACTACCAAATACCGCTGGCAGAGCCAATAAGAATGAATAACGTAGAGCTGCTGGCCTGCTGTAGCCAAGAAAGCGACCCATCGCAATCGTGGCGCCAGATCTAGAGACACCTGGGACCAGTGCCAGTGATTGCGCAAATCCATATAGCAAGCCATCGCGCACACTTAGATTAGATAGATCGCGATTACTATTTCCAAATTTATCTGCAATGCCCAGAATCACGCCGAAAATAATCAAAGTGCTGGCAATTAACCAGAGTGAGCGAAAATCATTGCTAATGACATCTCTGCCCGTGTAACCCAGTACGGCAATAGGCAAACTACCTACAATTATTAGCCAACCCATACGGGCATCTGATTTTTCGGTCGAACTAGATGTTGGTCGCTTTGTAATCTGGCGAAACCAAGCCGAAAAAATTTGCTTAATGTCGTGACGAAAGAAAATTAGAACAGCCAGCTCAGTGCCAATTTGAGTGATTGCCGTGAATCGAGCACCTGGATCTTCGGCAGTCCCGAATAGTGCTCCAGCAATACGAATGTGGGCACTAGATGAAATTGGTAAGAATTCAGTTAAGCCTTGCAGAGCGCCAAGGAATATTGCTTCGAACAAGGCAGCTCCTAGAGTTAGTCTGAATTAGAAGCCCATCTTATCGAGAGATCTCCTCTAAACTCTGGAACTGTGAATGATTACGAGGCAGAGACTGAAGAGCGTTGGGGCGATACTGCTGCTTTTCAACAATCTAAAGCGCGCACTTCAAAGTATTCACACGCAGACTTTGCTGCAGCCAAAGTAGATCAAGAAGCCGTTACTGAAAGATTCGCAACTGCCTACGGAAATGGCGTTGATTACAAGTCTGCAGATGTCCAGGCAATGGTGATTGCTCATCGAGAAGCCATTTCTAAATGGTTTTATGACTGCAGCGTTGAAATGCAGCGTAATTTAGCTCTTATGTATATACAAGATGAGCGTTTCAAGAAATATTACGACGGCCGAGTTCGAGGCCTAGCTCAATACGTGCACGATGCCATCATGGCGCAATAGCTAAATCTAAATCCCAAGTAGCTTCGCGCTTTGCTCCCAGAGTTTTACTGCTAGGTCAGCATCATTTGCTTGTTCATGTGTCGCACCAGGTTTGCGAAGATCGTAATACTCCCCTAATTGCCAATCTGTGCCCGCAGCACCTTCGGCAATCCAAATCAACTGATCAGCGCCGGCATCAGGTGAAATCATAGGCAGCGTCGGTTTTCCCTCAGAGTGGTAAACCTTATGGAAAGCACTCGTCGGGTCAGATGCAAAGTTAGTTGAGACAACGCCTGGATGAAATGCAACTGCTTTAATTCCAGCTGCGCGGTAACGTCGATCTAGCTCTTTAGTAAACAAGATGTTACAAAGTTTGGCAGTTCCGTAGGCGCGCTTTTCGTCATAACTAATTTCATTATTCAAATCACCTAAATCTAATTGCCCCCACATTTTGGCAGTCATGCTAGATGTATTAACCACAGTTGCTTTACTTGAAACTAATTTGTCATGTAATAAGTGCGTTAACAAGAATGACGCTAAGTGATTAACTTGGAAAGTTCGCTCAAAGCCGTCAACCGTCTTTTGAAATGTTCCGAACATGACACCAGCATTATTGGCCAAGACATCAATTGCTTCATATTTATTGATTAGCGATGAAGCCAGTTTGGCCACTTGGGCTAGCTCTGAATAATCTGCAATTTCAAACGGTGCTGAAATTTCAGTTGCAATTGACTTTGTCTTATCTGGATCTCGGCCAACAA
>JBEINS010000079.1:0-5083 GCA_040377985.1 Candidatus Planktophila sp.
GCAGGCACGGTTGTGCCTGGGTAGATACGTGATGCTTTGTCGAATACGACATTTGCCATTTTTTTTCTTCCTTATCCGGGCAGGTACGTGCCCGACGATCCGTTGGAGTAAGGCGATTACGACGGTTGCCGTGATCGGTGCGCAAAGGCTACCCACCGAGTGATGGAAAGGGCAATATCAGAAGCGAAATCCCGTTCGTGGCGCGTATAGTTGGGCATCTCATGGAGCCCCACTCGCTTAGCCAGATTCTGGGCAATATTGCCGTCGTTTTTCTCTTAATCCTGTTGGGCTCGATATTTGTGGCTGCCGAAATCGCCCTGATCTCCCTACGTGAAAGCCAGATTAAGCAGATAGCGCTAAAGGGCAAACGAGGCGCCCGGGTTGCGGCTTTGGCCGAAAATCCAAACCGATTCTTAGCGGCAGCTCAAGTGGGCGTCACATTCTGTGGATTTTTATCAGCAGCCCTCGGCGCCGAACGGTTAGGCGTTTATGTCGAACCCGAGTTAGTCAATTTGGGATTGTCCGAAGGTGTAGCCGCTTTGGTATCACTCGTTGGCATCACGATCGTGATCGCGTATTTCTCACTTGTTTTAGGTGAGTTAGTTCCAAAGCGGTTAGCGCTATTTCGTACTGAATCAATTGCAATGGCTTTAGCTGGCATTATCGATTGGTTAGCAAAACTCTTCCGCCCGGTGATTTGGTTACTCTCAAAATCAACTGACTTTGTGGTTCGCATTTTTGGAATAGATCCAACCGAACAACGAACTCAGATTTCTGAAGAAGAGCTGCTAGATCTAGTTGCAGGACATGCTGCACTTAGCGATGAAGAACGTGACATCGTTGAAGAAGTATTTAATGCTTCAGAACGACAGATTCATGAAGTTATGGTTCCACGCACTGAAGTAGATTTTATGGATGCATCTTTCACAGTTGGTAAGGCCATTGGGCTCGCAATTGATAAAGCACATTCCCGATATCCAGTTGTGCGTGGATCATCCGATGAAGTAATTGGATTCATCCATGTTCGCGACTTGCTTGATACTTCACTAGTAACTCCTGGTGGAAAAATCCAAGAGTTAGTACGTAACATTATATTTTTGCCGGGTACTAAAGGTATTTTGCCGGCGCTAACTGAAATGCGTAAAAAGGGTCAACATTTAGCGATCGTGCTCGATGAGTACGGCGGCACAGATGGCATCATTACTTTGGAAGACTTGGTTGAATGCTTAATCGGTGATATCCGCGATGAATATGATGACCATGAGCAAGAGATTGCCCATGAAGCACGTACCAATGACTTTGAAATCGATGGTTTGACCTCGCTAGAAGACCTACTCGATGATGCCGGAATCGAGATACCCGAAGGCCCTTATGAAACTGCAAGTGGCTTTGTCATGCACTTTCTCGGGCGAATCCCAGTAGAAAACGATGTGGTCAGCGTAAATGGCTTGCGAATAACTGTCCTGTCGATGGAAGGCAAGCGAGCAGGCCAGCTTTTAATCTCACGCAACGCATAATTCATGCGAGAATAAACCTCATGAGCGCGCAGAAAAGAATTCTCTCGGGGATTCAACCGACCAGTGAATCTTTTCACTTGGGTAATTATGTGGGCGCTTTAAAGCAATGGGTTGCGCTACAAGATGGCAATGATGCTTTTTACTGCATCGTTGATTTACACGCACTCTCTGGCGAAATTGATCCAACGTTATTGCGAAAGCGAACTCTGGCATCTGCTGCCCAATTAATTGCAATGGGAATTTCGCCTGAAAAATCTACTCTTTTTGTGCAGTCCCAAGTTCCGCAACATAATCAATTGGGCTGGATTATGGAGTGCCTAGCCGGTTTTGGTGAAGCAAGCCGCATGACGCAATTTAAAGATAAGTCCGCTAAGGGTGGCGCAGATTCAGCGCGGGTAGGTCTATTTACTTATCCAATGTTGCAAGCTGCCGACATACTTTTATATCAGGCTCATCAGGTCCCAGTTGGCGAAGATCAGCGTCAACATATTGAATTAACTCGCGATCTCGCGACTAGATTTAATACCCGCTTCGGTGACACTTTCCGAATTCCAGAAGGCTACATACTTAAATCTGGCGCCAAGATTTATGATTTACAAGATCCAACTGCCAAGATGAGTAAATCTTCGGGCTCAACTTCTGGGGTGCTAGAAATTATGGATACCCCTGAATCAAATGCCAAGAAAATTAAGAGTGCAGCGACGGACGCAGAGCGAGAAGTGAAATTTGATGAGAAAGCTAAACCAGGCATCAGTAACTTACTGACAATCCATTCAACTTTGTCAGGCAAGTCAATTGCTGACTTAGAAGCTGAATTTGCGGATAAAGGCTATGGAGATTTTAAGGGCGCGGTTGCCGAAGTAGTAGTTGAATATTTCCGGCCAATTCGCACCAAAGCACTTGAATTACTCGAAGATGAAGCGCATTTACTTTCAATCCTGCATGAGGGTTCCCGCAAAGCTCGTGAAGTAGCAGCCGAAACTATAAATACAACTTACCGAAATCTAGGTATTGTCCAATGATTCGCAAAGCATTACTTTTAAGCGTTGCACTCTTGGCTTCGGTAATAGCGCCCGTAACTTCTAATGCAGCAACCGCCGTTAATGTATGCGTTGCTTATGATTTAGGTGGGCCGGGGGATCGTTCATATAACGATGCAGTTCTTGCTGGTTTAACAAAAGCAAAGAAGACTCTGAATTTTACTTTCGAAGGTTTCATTACCGATGGCAGTGCAGCTGACCGAGAAAAGCGACTTCGTGCGATGATCGCTAAAGGCTGTTCACCAATTCTGGCAATTGGTTCTGGATATACAAAACTGTTGACGAACTTAGCTGCAGAATTTCCAAGTCAGCAGTTTTCAATTTTAAATGATGCCTCGATCGCAAGCTTAAATGTCACCTCATTGATTTTTAATGATACGCAAGTTGGTTACCTAGCGGGTTCAGCTGCAGCTCGAGTATCTAAAACCGGCAAAGTTGCCTTGATCTCAAATTCCACAAACTTAAATTTAGAAACTGGATTTGCACTTGGGGCAAATGCCGCGAAAAAGAAGGTTAAGCTAACTTTTAAAAGTGCAACTACTGGCTTTGCGGATGTAACTAAATCATTAATCTCCGAGGGTAATGATGTGATCTTTGTTGCCGTGGTTGGCTCGGTGAACGAAATATTTGCAGCAACTGTTAAATACAACGAAGCTAAGAAGAAAAGCGCTGCTGAAGTCGGCGTGATCACGATTGAACCTGATCAATATTTGACCGTCACTTCTGCGAACCAGAAATATCTGCTCGGCGCTATTTCCAAGCGAGTAGATAACGCAATACTTGATTTAGTTACTTCTGCAATTAAGGATCAACAGATTATTGACGTCCTGGATCCCGTTCAAGGCATCTATGGGCGCAGTTATGGAGTTACCGGAGGCAATGTAGAGCTCACAATTTGGGCGCCAAAACTTCTGGCTTTCAAGGCTTTGATCGCTGCCGCATCTCGCACTGCTGCCAAACTTTAAAGTTCAACTCTAGAGTTCTCCCAATCGTTACCTTCTAACGCTTGATTTCGCGTATTAACGCTGTCCTAAATCCACAATTGATACTAGGCTCAACCACACAAAGAGGAGCTATCTGACTGGTACTTGCGTACTTACTTGGATAGTAAAACTTGCGATAACCCCCGTTAGATACAACTTGGAGGAAAATTGAAGAAGTCAAAGCTAGTAGCCATCCTTTCGGCTACAACCGTTGCAGCGAGCCTCGTGCTTGTGCCTGCAGCAACTGCAGCAACAAAGACCAAGGCATGCTTGGCACTAGATACTGGTGGCGTAGATGACAAGTCATTCAACGCAGCATCATGGGCTGGCGCACAAAAAATTGCTAAGGCAAACAAGAACGTAACAGTTTCATACTTACCTGCTGCTTCAGGCGCAGAGTATGCACCAAACATTAAGAAGTTTGTTGATCAAAAATGTAACGTGATCATCGGTGTTGGTTTCGCAATTGCAGGTGCAATCATTTCATCTGCTAAGGCAAACCCAAAGATCAAGTACGCAATCGTTGACGATTCAGGACTTGAGCCAAACGCTGATTACACAGCATTTACAGCAATCAAGAATGTTAAGGGTCTAACATTTAAGACTCAAGAATCATCATTCCTAGCTGGTTATGCAGCAGCTGCTTTCTCAACTAAGGGTGTAGTTGCTACTTACGGTGGCGCTCCTTATCCAACAGTTACAGCATTCATGGATGGATTCGCACAAGGCGTTTTCTACTTCAACCAGGTAAAGAATAAGGGCGTTCGCGTCCTTGGTTGGAACCGCGATACCAAGAATGGTGAATTCGTAGGCGACTTTGCTAATACTTCAAAGGCACTACAAATCTCAAAGAACTTCGAGCAAGCTGGCGCAGATGTAATCTTCCCAGTTGCTGGTGGTCTTGGTGGAGCAACAGCTCAGAACTCAATGGATGGCGGAAAGTCAGTAACTATCTGGGTTGATACCGATGGTTTCGTTTCTGCTTCTAAGTACCGTTCAGTTCTTCTAACTTCAGTTATGAAGGGTCTGGGCGAATCTGTTTACTCAGTTATCTCTGAAGTAAATGCTGGCAAGTTCACAAACAAGGCATATGTCGGAACACTAGCTAACAAGGGAACACGCCTAGCGTCATTCCACGACTTAGCATCAGCTGTTCCTACATCACTTGCTAAGGAAATTGCTGCAATTGAGAAGAAGATCATTGCTGGTTCAATCAAGGTTGACTAAGCAATAAATAAATTAATAGCGGCGCAGTGAGAAATCACTGCGCCGCTATTTTTATGCTCTTTTCCAGCGTATTTCACAACTGGCTCTACTTCTTATTTTCGTATCCCATAGAGTAGATTTACGCCATGTCTTTAGAGCTTCGCGGAATCACAAAGCAATTTGGCTCACTTGTTGCTAATGATGATATTAACTTCAAGGTTGAAGCAGGTGAGATTCACGCTATCTTGGGCGAAAATGGCGCCGGTAAATCAACCTTAATGAATATTGTTTATGGACTGCTTGCACCAGATAAAGGTCAGATATTAGTTGATGGCCA
>JBEINS010000180.1:0-2202 GCA_040377985.1 Candidatus Planktophila sp.
CCGGTTATTGGAGTAGGTGCACCTTGGTAAACATCTGGTGACCAAGCGTGGAAAGGCACAGCACCAACTTTGAAGAGTAGGCCGATTGCCACGAAAGCTATGCCTAGCAAGAGAATTACATCGTTTCCGGTGCCACCAACAACAGCTGCGTGGATTCCGGCAAAGCTCACGGTGCCGGCATATCCATATAGATAAGCCGAACCAAAGAGGAAGAAGGCAGATGAGAAAGCGCCAAGCAGGAAGTACTTAAGAGCTGCTTCTTGAGAAGCTAAGCGACGATGACGAGATAAACCAGCCATTAAATAAAGTGGCAGTGAAAGAACTTCAAGGGCAACGAACAAAGTGATCAAGTCACTAGCCACTGGGAAGAGCAACATGCCAGCAACTGCAAATAAGGTAAGTGGATAAATCTCAGTTAAGACCGTGCCGCTTTGAGTTGCTTGGCGCTCTTCATCCGAACCAGGCAGCGCTGCTGGGCTAGCTGTGAAATTATCTTGATCAGCAATTAAGAAGATCGAGATAATTGCAATAATTAAAATCGCACCTTGGAACAATAAGCCCGGGCCATCAATAACGACCGAACCCATAGCAGCTGTGGTCGATGATAAATCGCGAATTCTAATAACTTGAATCAGAGCTAGAACAAGTGAGGCAAGCGCAACGCTTAACTGCACAGCTGGTCTACGTGCTTTGCCCACAAAAGCTTCGATTAGCACGCCAATTAGTGCGCCAGCCAAAATAATTAAAATCGGAGCAAGAAGTGCATACTCAAGTGTTGGTGAGTTAAAGATCATGTTATTTACCCTCAACTGTCGGTACTGGATCGGTGAAACCTAATTGCGAATTAACGTGCACTGCCGCTGGGTTGATCACATTTAGTAGCGGCGACGGATAGAAACCAAGCGCGATGATCGCTGCGAGCACAGGTGCAATCGCAATCTTCTCGCGCAGATTTAGGTCAGGTAGATTCTCGTTGCCTGGTGTGGTTGGCCCATGTAGTGCTCGTTGAACAGGAATCAAGATATAAAGCGCAGCCAAGATAATGCCCACGGTCGCGATGATCGCAGCTACTGGATAACGCGTATAAGTGCCTACCAGCACTAGGAATTCGCTTACGAAACTAGATAGGCCAGGCAGTGCCAAGCTAGACATGCCAGCTAAGAAGAAGCACCAAGCCATCACTGGAGTAACTCGTTGTAGCCCACCGAAATCAGAAATCGTTGATGAACCGCGACGAGCGATCATCCAGCCACCAACGATAAATAACGCAGCAGTAGAGAAACCGTGATTGAACATATACAGAGTTGCACCTGATTGGCTCTGCGAGGTCATCGCAAAGATTCCCATGGTGATGAAACCAAAGTGTGAGATCGAAGTAAATGCGATTAACCGCTTTAGATCTTTCTGACCGATCGCCAAGATAGCGCCATAAATAATTGAAATAACCGCCAGCACAATAATTACTGGGGTGAAAGTCTTACTTGCCTCTGGGAAAAGAGTTAAGCAGTAACGAATCATTCCGAAAGTACCGACTTTATCGAGCACGCCTAGTAATAGAACTGAAGTTCCAGGTGTTGCTGATTGAGCCGCATCTGGTAGCCAAGTATGGAATGGCCATAGTGGCGCTTTGATCGCAAAGGCGATGAAGAATCCTAAGAATAAGAAGTTCTGCGTAGTCGAACTCATCTCTAGATTCGCAAGTTTCGCTAGATCAAAAGTATGACCACCTTGATCGCCCGACATTACATATAGCGCAATAATTGAGGCAAGCATCAATAGCCCACCGAAAAGGCTATAAAGCAAGAACTTAACTGCGGCGGCAGAACGTTCGCCGGTGCCGTATCCCCCGATTAAGAAATAAACCGGCACTAACATCGCTTCGAAAATCACATAGAAGAGGAATACATCGGTGGCGCTAAAGACGCCGATCATCATGGTCTCTAAAACCAGAATCAGGATGTAGAAGGTCTTAACGCTCCAACGGCCACCTTGAGCTTCATTCCAACCAGCCAAAATTACGATCGGCGCCAAGATAACTGACATCAAAATCAGCACAAGTGCGATTCCATCAATACCTACAGCGTAATTAATGCCAAATGAAGGGATCCAGCTGCGAACCTCGACGAACTGAAGGTCTGTGTTATCGCGCTGGAATTGCACGGCCATCGCAATTGCAGAAGCAGCAGTTACTAAAGTCGTGCC
>JBEINS010000055.1:0-6342 GCA_040377985.1 Candidatus Planktophila sp.
CCAAGTTGAGGCCAGCGAAGGCATTACTTGTTCAGTTGGTATCGCACCTTCAAAGTTCATTGCCAAGTTAGCATCTGGTCATTGCAAACCAAATGGCATCTTAGAAATTCCAGCAGATCGCATTTTAAATTTCTTGCATCCATTGCCAGTAAATGCAATTTGGGGAGTTGGGCCAAAGACCGCCGAAACTCTTGAACGGTTAGGTTTGCGCACAGTGGCAGACATTGCCAATTTGCCACGCGCCACATTGATTCGCGCACTTGGCCAAGCAAGTGGTGCCTCACTTTATGAATTAGCTTGGGGCCGTGATTATCGTGATGTGACTCCGAATGAACCAGATAAAAGCATTTCAGCAGCTGAAACTTTTGCGCAAGATATTGATGACCCCGAAGAAATTCTGCAGGAGTTCTTACGCCTTACTGAAAAAGCTGCGGCCCGATTGCGTGAAAATGGCTACTACGCCAAAACAATTTCAATCAAAGTTCGCTTCGCTGACTTTTCTACTATATCGCGTTCAAAAACTTTGCCACTGCCAATAGATAGCACTCACGATATTTATGAGATTGCTAAATCCCTTTACTTAGCCCTGAACTTAGATAGAGCTCGGCTGCGTTTAGTCGGTATTTCACTCGATAACTTAAGTGAAGCGGCCCCAGAGCAATTGCTATTGGGAGCTCGCGAGAAAGGCTGGCGTGAGGCTGATACGGCGATAGATCGGGCCAAATTACGCTTCGGCGGTGGCAGCGTGCGGCCAGGGCGGCTGATTGAGAAATCCTCAGCAGATCCCAAGGCGCTAGATGACGAAAAAAGTAGCGAGTAAGGCGCACATGTTCTATTGTGGCCTTATGCCACTTTCAGAGCGTGAAGAGAAGCTACTGGCCCAGATGGAAAAGGCCATGTTGGCTGATGACCCACGCCTAGTTTCAGCTCTAACTGGTGCTCCCACAAAAACTAGCCGTCGCAATCTCGGGTTGGCCGTGGTCCTATTTTTTGCCGGTTTTGGTGCAGTTTTCGGTGGCCTATTTAGCAAGATCTATCCAATTAGTTGGGTCGGATTTTTGATTTGCTTGACTGGTTTATCGATTTTAGCTGCAGGCCTAAAGGGCAAAGTAGATGCCATCGCTAAGGGTCAGCGCCCTGTAAAGCCAGCCAAAAAGGGCTTTAAAGAGCGTATGGATAACCGCTGGGATGAGCGCGGTCGTGACCCGTTGGAGTAGTTTTTAACTAGAAATTGATTGCCAGGCCCCCATTCGGGGGTCTTTTTTTATGCCCGAAATAAGTGGAGGGATCTGCCCATAAAAAGGGGGGATTAGGGAAATAAGTGGCGAAGGGTGGTTGTAAATGGAGGAAAAGGGAGTAAAGTGGGGAACTAGAGCATTCAAACCTTGGGGAAGGGGGAGCTCATGTTTCTCGGCACTCACGAGCCTCGCCTTGATGAAAAAGGTCGCTTAATTCTTCCTGCCAAGTTCCGTGAAGATTTATCTGCCGGGCTAGTAATTACTAAAGGCCAAGAGCGTTGTCTTTATGTTTTTCCATCAGCTGAATTTGCAACTCTTACCGAACAACTACGACAAGCACCGGTAACTGTTAAAGGCGCACGTGACTACATGCGTGTGATGTTTGCCGGCGCACACGATGAAATTCCTGATCGTCAAGGTCGCATAACTATTCCGCAAGCACTTCGTACCTATGCCGGCCTTGATCGCGATTGCGTTGTAATCGGTGCAAATACTCGGGTCGAGATTTGGGATTCAAGTTCTTGGAACCAATACCTAAGCGATCGCGAAAAGGGATTCGCTGAAGTTTCCGAGGAGGTGTTCCCAGGTCTCTTTTGATCTAACCACTATCTCTTTTGGCCACCGCCGACCCTACGAAAACGGCGCCCCTTCCCCGGTGCCGTTTAAGAAAATCCGTCGGCCGGCGGTGACCAGAGCAGATAGCGATAACGAAAAACAGAACATGGAACACAAGAAGTAAAGCAGTACTAAACGAAAGGGGGAGAAAATGCAAGAACACATTTCAGTAATGCGCGATACCTGCATTGATCTGCTAACCCCCGCAATTAATAAATCAGACACTCCTGTTGTTGTTGATGCAACTCTTGGACTTGGCGGACATAGCGAAGCGTTACTTGAATCTAATCCAAATTTAGTTTTGATCGGTATCGATCGTGATTTAGATGCAATTGTTAAAGCTAAAAATCGTTTGGTTAAATACGAAAATCGCGCAATGTTAAGCCACGCAATATTTGATGAGATTACAGATGTGGTAAATAGCTTTGGCTTTAAACAAGTTGATGGAATTCTCTTTGATCTAGGCGTTTCATCGATGCAATTAGATCAAAGCGATCGTGGATTTTCATATTCTCAAGATGCACCCCTTGATATGCGTATGGATCGCTCAAGTGGAATAACTGCTAGCGAAATTGTTAACACATACGCACCTGGCGAATTAGTACGAATTCTTCGTACATATGGCGAAGAAAAGTTCGCAACACGCATCGTTGAAAACATTGTTAAAGAGCGAGCCAAGGCACCTCTTAATTCAACTGCGCAGCTAGCAACTTTAGTTAAAGAGAGCATTCCTGCGGCAACTCGTCGTACCGGTGGCAATCCAGCTAAGCGCACCTTCCAGGCACTTCGCATCGAAACCAATGATGAACTTGGCGCAGTAAGTCGTGCCATTCCACAAGCTCTTGAATTACTAAAGGTGGGCGGCCGTCTTGTTGTGATGTCGTTCCAGTCACTTGAGGATCGCATAGTTAAAGAGATCTTTACGGAAGCTACAACATCGGGCACGCCACGTGACCTACCAGTTGATCTACCTGAATTCGCTGCGAAGTTTGCGCTAGTTGTTCGCGGTTCAGTTTTACCAAGTGAAGCAGAGATTGCCGCGAACTCGCGCGCGCAATCTGTTCGTCTACGTGCAATAGAACGGTTGGCCGCATAATGGCAATTACAGCGCTAGCTCCAGCAATTAGTCGATCAAAGAAGAAAGTGATTGAGCGTTCTTCTGAAGTTGCTCTTCGCTTAGTTCCGAAGATCGATATCGATAAGCGAGCTGACCAAAAAGTTTTCATTCTATTCTTAACCGGTATCGGGGCGCTGGGTCTGGTAGCACTTCTCTTTATCAATACTTTACTTGCGCAAGACGCGTTCAAACTTTCAAAGTTACAACTCGAAGCTCGTTTACTTACAGATCAACGAGAAGCATATATTCGCCAGTTAGATCGAATCTCATCGCCAATGGCACTGGCTGCTGCGGCAACTGAGATGGGCATGAAACCTTCTGCAAATCCGGCATTTCTAAATCTTGACGAACCGCTTGTTCCTACAGCTGAGGCAGTTACTGGAGGATCAATTGGGTAATTTCGCTCTAGCTCGCAAGCGCATCCAAGTGTTAATTGCGCTGACGTTAATCTTCATGACGATCTTTATCGCGAAGGTTATTTGGGTGCAGGTAATAACTGCTAACTCAATTAGAACTTGGGCTATTAACGAGATGGAGAACGTAGCGACACTTCAGGCTCCTCGTGGCACGATTACTGATGTTAATGGCGTGGCGCTGGCAAAGAGCGTAAATGCGATAAACATCGTGGTTGATCAGAGTGCGATTTCAAATCCGGCATTTACAGCCAAATTTGCCGCTCCAATTTTGGAAATGCCAGTTTCAGAACTTAAGACGCTATTTACTGGTGAATTAAAGTGGAAATTGATCTATCGCAATGCCAAGCCTGCGGTCTGGACAGCCTTAAAGAATGCGATTTCTGAACATAACAGCGCTCTTGAACCAAAAGAATTTGATCAACGTATTACCGCTTTCTATCCAGAGCGTGCCTATATCCGGGAATATCCATCTGGTTCTCTAGTTGCTTCACTAATCGGCTTTGTTAATCAAGAAGGAACTGGCGCAACTGGCTTGGAATCAAGCATGAATTCGTTAATAACTGGCACTAATGGCAAGTACTCATATGCCAATGGTTATGGCGCAGAAATTCCTGGATCACAATCCGAGATCATTGCAGCCAAAGCTGGAACCTCAATTCGACTAACTATCGATCGCGATATTCAATGGGTAGCATCTAAAGCAATTGCCGATGCGGTTAAGTCTTCGCGTGCAAGTAGCGGAACCGTAATTGTGATGGATCCAAAGACTGGTGCAATTTTGGCACATGCAACAGCGCCTACCTTTGACTTAAATAATCGTGACAGTATTTCACTGGCTGCAATGCGTAATCCTTCCGTTCAAGATGTTTATGAACCAGGTTCGACTGGAAAAATTATGACAATTGCTGCAGCTATTGAAGAAAACAAAGTAACGCCAACTACTGTTTTTACCGTTCCCTACAAAATTAAACGTGCTGGATCCTTTTTCCATGATCACGAAAAACATCCAAACCAAAGGTTAACGACTTCTGGAATTCTGGCTGTTTCTAGCAACACCGGTACGATCTTTATTGGTGAAAAACTTACTAATAATCAATTACATGATTACTTAACTAAGTTTGGAATCGGAGTCAGCACTGGTTCTGGTCTGCCAGGTGAATCACGAGGCATCCTGCGTCCAGTTTCAGATTGGTCAGGCACAACAGCCCCAACAGTTGCATTCGGGCAGGGATATTCGCTAACTGCTATGCAAGCAACAAGTGTGTTTGCCACTATTGCAAATAACGGTGTTCGCGTATCGCCAACTGTTATCGCTGGAACTAATGAGGCAAATGGAAATTTCACGCCTGCTAAACCCCGGGCAAATGAACGAGTGATTAGCGCTGAAACCGCCCAAAAAGTCCGCCTCATGATGGAAAGCGTGGTTTCTGGAAACGGTACAGCTCCATCTGCTGCTATTCCTGGGTATCGAGTGGCTGGTAAAACTGGAACTGCTAGTCGTTATAACGATATCTGTGGTTGCTATAGCGGTTACACAGCTTCATTTATTGGTTTTGCACCAGCGGATGCACCTAGATATGTAATTTCAGTGACTATTCAAGATCCAAAAGGAATGCACTGGGGCGGATATCTCGGCGGTCCAGTATTTAAGAAGGTCATGTCATTTGTTCTTGAATCAAAGCACATTGCACCAACTGGTACCAAGATTGTCCCTATTGCCCTAAGTGAAAAAGCGCTGAATAAAACTAAGGCAAATACGCCAACAAACTCTGCGAGCGGCGATCTCTAAAATGCTAAGACCACACGATCCCATTACTGGAAGAACCCTTCGTGCGGTCAGTGAACTTGTTTCAGCCACCTCAAGCTTTCCAGAATTAGAAAACATTATGGTTACTGGGGTCTCAATTGATTCCCATCAAATTGAAGCCGGAGATCTATTTGTTGCAGTCGCTGGCGCTAAAACTCATGGCGCAACTTATGCTGGCAACGCCAAACTAAACGGTGCCATCGCAGTGTTAACTGATGAAGTAGGCGCTTCCTTGGTTACAGATTTACCGGTACTTGTTGTTTCAAATCCGCGAGCAAATGCAGGTGTCATTTCTGCTTGGTTACACAATGAACCAATGCGTGACATGTTTAGCGTTGCGGTAACTGGCACTAATGGCAAGACCACGGTAACCACGCTGCTCCATCAAATCGCAATGGCGGCTAGTAGGCAAAGCGGCTTAGTCGGAACCGTTGAAACTCGAATCAGCGATGAGGTAGTCCCAGCTCTTCGCACCACCCCTGAGGCACCAGAACTGCAATCATTGGCTGCGGTTATGCG
Source organism: Candidatus Planktophila sp. (assembly GCA_040377985.1). GTDB lineage: Bacteria > Actinomycetota > Actinomycetes > Nanopelagicales > Nanopelagicaceae > Planktophila. The sequence continues at coordinate 5,713 of JBEINS010000055.1, forward strand.
TGAGCGTCATATGCGCAATCTTTTTATGGAAGTTTCTAGTCATGCAGTTTCGCTAAATCGAATTGGTGGCTCACATTTTGATATTGCAGCATTTACTAATTTGTCCCAAGATCACTTGGACTTTCACGGTGATATGGATACCTATTTTGCGGCTAAAGCAGCTCTATTTAGCTTCAAATATGCTGATTTCGCCTATATAAATATTGACTCAACCTGGTCAAAGAAGTTGATGGAAATTCAAGAGTTGCCGGTAGTGCAAATTTCGCGAAATGCTAAGTCAGCCGATTGGTATTTTGAGCGAATTGAAATTGGCGTGCACAGTACTGCGATTGCAATTAGAGGTACTGGCGGAATATTGATTGAAACTACTACCAAATTAGTAGGCGATTTCAATTTAGATAATCTACTAATGGCAATAGCTATCAGTGTTGCTAGCGGAATTGACCCAATTGATATTGCAGCTATTACGCCAAAGCTAAGCGGTGCCGAAGGGCGACTCGAAAAAGTTGATCTAGGTCAGTCGTTTAGCGCTTTAGTTGATTATGCGCACTCACCAGACTCAGTGATGCGAGTTTTGGCAGCACTACGTGAAAGCACTGCTGGAAAAATTATTGCAGTATTAGGTTGTGG
>JBEINS010000001.1:0-26268 GCA_040377985.1 Candidatus Planktophila sp.
ATTGGTTCGCCGCCGAGAATGAAAAGTTCCATCTCGGGAGAACGAGATTCTTGAACATTTGCAGCGCGCACAACAATTGTGTCGCCTTCACCAAAGACAGTTAGTTGACCCATTTGCACAGGGCGTGATTCTTCGCCCACAAAACCGTGACCAGCAAGTGTGTAAACAAGTGCGTTGTAATCCTTGCGCCATGGCAAACGAATTTCAGCACCAGGTTGCAAAGTGGCATGAATTAAAGTAATTGGAGTTTGGGTTGAACCAGGGCCTTTATGTCCGGCAAGTTCACCAGCAATAACGCGAATTAGTGCGCCGCCATCTTCGGATGCAAGGAGAGCTACTTCGCTAGCACGTAAATCTTGATAAGCAGGAGGTGACCATTTCTTAGCAGCTGGCAAATTCACCCAAAGTTGGAAACCGTGGAATAAACCACCGCTCATGACTAATGATTCTGGTGGAGTTTCGATATGCAAAATGCCAGCACCGGCGGTCATCCATTGCGTATCGCCATCGGAGATAGTTCCGCCACCACCGTTGTTATCGAAGTGATCGAAAATTCCATCAATTATGTAGGTAACTGTTTCAAAACCACGATGTGGATGCCAAGGAGTTCCCTTTGGTTCACCTGGTGCGTATTCGACTTCACCCATTTGATCTAAGTGAATAAACGGATCTAGCTGCGCGATATCAACGCCAGCAAATGCACGACGTACTGGAAAACCTTCGCCTTCGAAACCTTGCGGAGCAGTTGTGATGCTGCGAACTGCGCGCGCACGCGTACCGGCACTCGCCTTTACGCGCGGAAGTACGGTGATATCGGCAACGGTTACAGCTGGCATTTACGGCTCCTTGGTTGAGCTAATTATAGTTGAAGATTCAACTATCTCGCAACTCGTAAGGTTTATAGGCCCTTTAGCGCGCTAACAACCTTGGTCAACGAAGCCTTGGCATCGCCAAAGAGCAACATAGTCTTTGGGTCATAAAGTAATTCGTTTTCGATGCCAGCAAATCCTGGGCGCATAGAACGCTTTAAGAAAATAACATTGGCCGCATTTGAAACTTGCAAGATTGGCATTCCATAAATTGGGCAACCAGGTGTGGTTTCAGCAGCTGGGTTAACCACATCGTTGGCGCCGATCACGATTGCAACATCGGTTTGTCCAAAGGTTGGGTTAACTTCATCCATTTCAGCAAGTTGTTCGTAAGGAACATTTGCTTCAGCGAGCAACACATTCATATGTCCAGGCATGCGACCGGCAACCGGGTGAATTCCATATGCAACATCGATTCCCTTTGCGATTAACAAGTCTGCTAATTCGCGAACAGTGTGCTGCGCTTGTGCAACTGCTAATCCGAAGCCCGGCACGATTACAACGCGACGGGCGTAGTTAAGCAAGATTGCAACATCATCAGGTGAACCCGAACGCACTGGGCGCTCTTCGGCAGCACCGCTAGCTTCTTGTGGCTTAGCGGTGAAAGCTCCAAACAAAGTTCCAAATAGTGAACGGCCCATTGCTTCAGCCATCATGCGAGTAAGAATTGTTCCTGAAGCTCCAACCAAAGTACCGGCAATAATCAACATGGTTGAATCAAGAACGTAACCACTAGCAGCCACAGTTAAACCAGTAAATGCATTTAATAGTGAGATAACAATTGGCACATCTGCGCCGCCAACTGGAAGTACGAACAAGATTCCGAAGAGCAGCGATAGCGCAGCCAAAATCAATAGCGGTGTGGTGCCAAGAGCTACAACAACCCAGCCTGATACGCCTAGAACAGCCACCAAAGTGCCCGCAATTACAAAGCGGCCACCAGGGAAAACAACTGGGCGAGTAGTCATAAGTTCTTGTAACTTCATGAAGGTAATAATCGAACCGCTGAATGAAACACAGCCAACTACCACGGTAAATACGGTTGCGATAACTACCGCAGTTGTTGCATCAGTGCCAAGGCTTAAGTACTCAACGATTGCAACGAGTGCTGCTGCGCCGCCACCAACACCATTAAAGAGTGCAACGAGTTGCGGCATCTGGGTCATTTGAACTTTTTTGGCAGCGGGTACGCCAATCAAAGTACCAACGGCCATTGCACCAAGGATCCAACCTAAATTATCGATTGGAAGTGAAGTTGGCGTGCCATCACTTTCAGGCTTTGCGTAAAAGAAAATAACAACAGTTGCGATCGTTGCACCGAGGGCACCGATTAAGTTACCGCGACGAGCACTCTTAGGAGATGACAAACCTTTAAGAGCTAATACGAAACAGATACCGGCGGTAAGTCCGATTAAGTCATATACGAAGGTGCTCATTACTTAGCCTCCTTCTTCTCGGTCTTCTTACCCTTAAACATTTCGAGCATTCGGTCGGTTACGACGAACCCGCCGATCATGTTTATTGTTGCCAAAATAATTGCAGCAACTGAAAGTCCAAGTTCAAGATTAGTTTTGCTATGTGAAGCCACGATGATTGCACCTACGAGAATCACACCGTGAATCGCGTTAGCACCTGACATCAGCGGTGTGTGAAGCGTTGATGAAACTTTAGAGACGACTTCAAAACCAACGAATACCGCTAGTACGAAAATCGAGATGATTGCAATCGGTTCCATTTACTTAGCCCCTCCACCACGACGTGATCCAGCATGAGTGACGGCTGAGCCATCGATGATTTCATCTTCAAAGTTAAGATTTAGTGCTGCTTGCACGCCTTCTGCTGGCGGCACCGTTAATAGCGTTAACAGGTTTACCACGTTGCGTGAATAGAGGCTAGAAGCGTGGAAAGGCAGCTGGCTGGGCACATCTTTACCGCCCCAGATGCGCACACCATTTGCCGTGATCACGATTTCACCAGGCTTAGATCCTTCAACATTGCCGCCGGTTTCAGCAGCTAAGTCAACGATTACGGTGCCTGGTGCCATTGAGTTAACCATTTCGGCAGTTACTAGTCGCGGCGCTGTGCGACCAGGAACTGCTGCAGTAGTAATTAATACATGTGATTTAGCAATGTAAGGCGTTAACAATTCGCGCTGCTTAGCTGCACGATCTTCGGTCATCTCGCGCGCATATCCGCCAGCGCCTTCGAGTGATTCCAATTCAAGTTCAACGAAAGTTGCACCCATTGATTTAACTTCATCAGCCGAAGATGGTCGAACGTCATATGCTGAAACAACTGCGCCAAGTCGACGAGTTGTTGCAATTGCTTGTAAGCCAGCAACGCCAGCGCCAAGTACGAGAACTTGTGCAGGTGTAACTGTGCCCGCAGCTGTCATTAACAACGGGAAGAAACGAGGTGAAAGTTCGGCGCCAACAATTGCGGCACGGTATCCGGCACAAAGTGCTTGTGAAGTTAACGCATCCATAGATTGCGCACGTGAAATACGTGGCACCAACTCAAGAGAAAAAGCTGTAACTCCGGCACTTGCCGCCGCATCAATTGAATCCGCAGCAGTTACAACCGATAGGAACGAAATGGTTACTGCGCCTTTTTTCAAAGTTACCATCTGTGCGGGTGTAAGTGGCTGAACTGAAAGAACTACATCAGCGTTTTTTAATACATCACCGCTTTCAACCTTGGCACCGGCGGCTACGAATTCGGCATCACTTGCTTGCGAATGTAGTCCGGCACCAGACTCGATAACTACATCGAGACCTAGGCGAGTTAATTTATTGATGACATCGGGCACTAGCGCTACGCGCTTTTCACCCTCACGAATTTCCTTAGGGACGGCAATTAACATAGGTGAAAACTACCGCTTACCCCGCAGTATGTCGCGAGATGCGTGAGGCCTATCCCTCCGAAAAGAGCTATTTAAGGCTTAGATATCTCACTTTTTGGAACAACCTAGGACTAACTATCGCCCTAGTAGCTCGCCACGAGTTAAGTGATAGAGCAGCGCCTGAATAGTGGTGCGGCGATGATAAGCCTGGCGCCAAATTACAGTCTTTGGACCATCAATAACTGAAGTCGCCACTTCTTCTTCGCGATGGGCCGGCAAGCAATGCATGAAGATCGAATCCTTTGCGGTGAGATCCATAAGCTGTTGCGAAACGGCAAATGGTGAGAGTGCTTTAGTTTTTTCAATCCGCTCAGCCTCTGGATCACCCATCGACATCCAGACATCTGTGTAAAGAACACTGGCATTTTTAGCAGCAGCTTCTGGATCATTTGTGACTTCAATAGTTGCACCCGTTGTGGCTGCGATTGCCTTAGCTTGCGCCACCACAGTTGCATCAGGTGCCCAGGCGCCAGTTGGCGTTGCAGCAACTACATGTGCACCCATGATTGCACCCATGGTCAACCAAGCATGTGCCATATTGTTTCCGTCACCAAGATAAACAAACTTACGGCCAGAAATATCTGCCCCAAAGTTTTCACGGATTGTTACCCAGTCGGCAAGTAATTGGGTTGGGTGATCATCATCGGTTAAACCATTAATTACTGGAACTGTTGCGTTGGCTCCGAGTTCATCAACATCAGATTGCGCGAAGGTGCGAATAATAAACGCATCACAATATCCGCTGATTATTCGGGCAGTGTCAGCAATAGTTTCGCCACGGCCTAATTGCAGTTCATCGCCGCGAATAAAGATTGGGGTTCCACCCAAGTGCGCAACTGCTGTTTCTGAAGCCAGCCGAGTTCGGGTTGAAGGCTTAGTCATATAAATAGCTACGCTTTTATTTGCTAGCGCGGTATTTGAACGCAATGGGTTTGCGGCAAAATCTGCAGCAGTATTAAGCAGCAGCTCAACATCGGCTCGACTTAAATCAGCAGTGCGCAGTAGGTCTTTCATTAGGAGATTCTACCCCGCACGCATCTATCCGCGGATTGCCCATAAACCCATAAGTTAGCCGATTATTAGGCAGGGTAAGATTTGGCCATGAAGCAGCGAATGGGATTCTTCTCGCGCCCCGGCAAAGATGCGCAAACAGATGGCGATTTACTTACTCGCCCAGAGTTGCAAGAAGATGATGGTGGTCACGATCGTTTCTCACACTATGTGAAGAAAGAGAAAATCGTTGAATCAGCAGTTACTGGTAAGGCTGTTAAAGCACTTTGTGGAAAGAAGTGGATACCTTCACGCGATCCCGAGAAATATCCGATCTGCCCAACTTGCAAAGATATTCATGCAGGGTTAAGGCCAGCATCAGAAGATAAGTAAATAAGTTTTATTTATGAACGGCTAGTGCTCGGAAACCAAAAGCTCCTATTGCGCCACCGAGTAATGGGGCAATCACATAAATAGTCCAGTTATCCCAATACCCACCTGCAATAGCTGGGCCAAACCAACGAGCTGGGTTGATTCCAGTACCTTCGATTGGTCCGGTAATTAAAATAAGTACAAATATTGTTAGTGCAATTGCGATCGGTGCCGAAGCTGCATTCTTATTTGCTTTATCTTGGGTCATTAAAAGAATCACTAATACCAAAATAGCTGTCATGATTAACTCAAGCGCAAAACCAGTCAGATAGGTTGCTTGTGGCGACATAGCCGGAATACCGTTTTTAACTTCAGCAGCAACTTTCTGGGTGTAAATCGCCTTAAGAGTCAATGCTCCAAATGCGCCGCCAACTAATTGCCAACCGACGTAGGCAATGAATGTTTTTAAGGAAATTTTCTTAAGTATCAAAAACGCCAGTGATACTGCCGGATTTAAATGCACATCTGAGAAATGTCCGAGTACCAGAATCATGATCAGCACTGCAATAGCTGGTGATGCTGCGATTCCAATGAACGACACATCTTGCGAGATGATTACGCCAGTTGCTGCAATAACCAATAAATATGTTCCGAAGAATTCGACTGCTAATTTCTTCAGCATCGGGGGTTTCTCGCTCTCATTGCAGGGGGTATTAGCAATATTTCGTTAAGATCTGAACTCTATCGAAAAACTCAAAAACTTATGATGAAATACCAGCGCAATCAATTGGCGTTCATCCGCCGTTCATTTCGCGCTGCCGTAATTTCCCGAGTACTACCTAGAGCGATAGCCATCGCAATCACTATTGCTTTGGCCACTCAACTGGTGCCAAGCGCAAACGCTGAGCCCAGTAATTCGGCGAACGTCAATACCACCCCACGCAAGATATTAACTGGCTGGATCCCTTATTACGGAATGAGCACATCGCTACCGACCGCGGTTGCTAACGCTGATCTAATCAATGAAGTTATGCCATTTTGGTACACCTTGAAATTAAATAGCAAAACCAAGGCACCATATATTTTGGATCTCTACACGCCAGGAAATCCCAGCATTGCAATTGATGTTCCGCTTACGACCATGCGTAACGCTGGATTTAAAATTATCCCCACAATTACAGATGGCACCGAAAAATTAGTGCTTGCGAAGCTGCTAGCTAAAAGCAGCGATCGAGCAAATGTTATTAAGTCAATTATGGATTTAGTTACGAGTAAGAACTTTGACGGCATTGATTTAGATTTTGAAGGTTTTGCTTTTGTTGATGGCACTGCATCTTGGCCAACTACTAAACCCAATTGGATTCTCTTGGTGAAAGAGTTAAGCGCTGCACTACATGCGAAAGGCAAAATTCTTTCTATTACTGCCCCTGTGCATTTTCCGCTAACTGAGAAACAAAAGGGCTACACCGTTTATGCCTGGACCGAAATTGCACCATCTATAGACCGCCTGCGCATCATGACGTATGACTATTCAACGGGTAAGCCAGGTCCAATCGGGCCAATTTCTTGGGTTGAGCGCACAGTTCAATACGCAATTTCCGTAATGCCCGCAACGAAGGTATTTATCGGTTTAGCAGGCTATGGCCGAGATTGGGTTATTAAAGTCGATGGTATCTGTCCGGCAAATGTTTCCAAAGTAGTATCAACAACTGCTAAAGCGGCAACTTTCATAATGCGTAATGCTGCAACGCTTGCCTCAACTTATGGTGTTACTCCTACATATAATGAGCAATATCAAGAAGCAACGTTTACTTATCAAAAAACTTATAACGGAAACAATGCCAGCGGCCAAGTAACTTCTTGCACAGCAACTCGCACCGCTTGGTATCAAAACCCGGCTAGTTATTTAGCACGCGCACAATTGGTAGCAAAGTATCGGTTAGGTGGAGTAGCTGAATGGACAATTGGCATGGAAGAAAAAAGTGCTACTGATGGGATCCGAAGCACAGCGCTAACAATTGCCCCTGATGCGGTTCTATTATCACTTACAACTGATCAGATGGCAGCTAAATACGGTTCATTTGTTAATCTGACCGGCCAAGCAACTTTAAAAGATAAAACAATTCTGCCTGGAATGCCCGTGAACTTAGAGTTCAAGGGATTTGATGAAAGCACGTGGCGGCAAATTGCAAAACCAATCACCACCGACACCGGCACTTTCACAACATCGATTTACTTAGCTAAATCTGGAAAATTACGGGTCACCAGCGAAGGTAGTTGGGAACGGGGCGCTGGCTTAAGTCCTGAAGTATCAATCACGATCAACCCACGACTTAATGTCACTGCGCCTACTTCGGCAAAGGCAGGCACCACATTCAAAGTCTTGGTTACAGCTGCACCGGTAACTGCAGGGGCACAAGTAACGCTGCAACGCTTTGATGGCAAAGTTTGGGTGAACCTAACTACGTTGCCGTTATTAGCAACCGGTACTGAATTTGGCCCGACTGAGTTAATTAGGGGTGTTTTTAGCTATCGAGTATTGGTATTCAGTAGCGCTGATTCGGCGCAATCTACCTCAGCACCCTTTGTAGTGCTAGTCAGATAGTCCAATGCAAAGGAATGCGTTACTAGATGAAATGATTGGGCTATGGGTAAGTTAAAACCGCAGCCGACTGTTTCAGAGGAAACCGCAGCTGAGATCAGTGCCATCTTTAGTCATGATCGCCCATGGGTAGTTGTAGTTTGGGATGATCCAATTAATTTAATGACCTACGTTACATATGTATTTATGACGGTCTTTGGTTTCTCAAAAGAAAAAGCAACTGAATTAATGTTGCAAGTTCATAATGAAGGTAAATCAATTGTGGCTAAAGGTGCACGTGAAGAAATGGAACGTTATGTGCAACGACTTCATGAATATGGGCTCTGGGCAACACTTGCTCGCGAGGATCAAATCTAATGACACCTACCGAAGGGTTCCTAAGGCACGGTAGTGATACCTACATTGCTAACTTTGCTGAAACCGAGCGCGAGGTACTAGTTAACTTAGTGCAACAAATTATTGAAATATTAGCCGAACGACATGACCATGCAAACGAAGATCCACTTGCTGCAATGGTTGGAATCACAACACATGATTCACCACCTGATGATGAAGTCTTATTACGCCTATTGCCAAATGCTTATCAAGATGGCGTAGATGCTGCTGAATTTCGCCGCTACACCGAAAGTACACTGCGCGATAAGAAGCGCGCTCATGCCATGTCGATTCGCATGCTCTTGCTAAGTGCAACAGATGGCGACGTTGTTCTTGATTTTGATAACGCCCAAGCCTGGTTAGGCGGCCTAAATGATGTGCGATTGGCTCTTGGCGTGCGACTAAATGTTGATCAAAATTCACACGATGATCTTGAATTACTTGCTCCAGATGATCCAATGCGAGCTGTTTATGCGGTTTACACCTGGTTGGGTTGGCTACAAGAGACTTTAGTTGTAGCCCTTATGGACGAAGCGAGTTCTTAAAAGCACGAAGATCAAATTTCGCTGTGGTTGCCATGTGTGGAACTGTGAGTGCCCAAATGATTACCAAAATCACCCAGAGGAAATCTCTAGAAACATCACTGGTGCCATTAGCAACGAGGTAAATACCAAGTATAAAAATTCCGAGTATTGCATAAACACCAGGTATCACGGCAGCGAAAAAAATCGCTAATGGTTTAGCACTTGCAACCTTTTGCATAGCACTTGGCAATTTAGGAACTAATCGAGCGGTATGCCGAATTGCATGCCAAAGCCCAAAATAAACCGCAAAGGCAACCAAAGGTGGTGCGAAGAAAGAGAGCGCCAGCAATAAAATTAAATCAAGTGCAAGCGAATATTTCTTAGTAACAATTAATAGCAAGATAGAAAACATCGCAATGGCAAGAGTTGAATTTCTGAGCAACTCGGTAAACGAGCCAGCCCAATTGATTAGCGCCGAATTAAGTTCTTGCAGCACATCAAGAGTTCGCTTATCGGTTAGCGGTAGGACCACCGGCAAGAAACCAGCTGGAATCGCATAACTAGTTAAGACAAGGCTCGAGTAACCACTCTTCCCAGCCGCAGCTTGGCTTTCATTGGCAAATGCCGAATCACCGAAGCCAAAATGAAGCGCACTCATGAGAACTACGAGCTGAAAGCCAACTAGATTCCATTGCGCAATAGCCAGCGCAGCAATTATGGCGATCATGGTATAGATAGCAATAAAGCCGATGAATCTTTTGGTCGAATCACGGGGGATGGTAATCAAATGATCGATTGCCCCATGCGGGATACCAATAGCAAGGGCAATAACAGCTATGGCGACTTGGGCTTTCATCGTGATCTCAAAATTGGAGAGTTGAAGTCCGGCAAAGAGCAAAATAGCTATTGCGGCTGCCACTCTGGAAAATTGGCCAGCCCCTTGATAAATTCTAAAAAGAGTCTGGTTCATGGCTATAGATTAGGCTCAAATTGATTGGATTGCGAGAGGATTAGGTGTGGAGAATCTGCACTACGCATATGTCTTGATTTTCATTGCGATCTGCGCTGTCGGCGTTAATTTCGGATTCAAATTGCACTTCTCCAAAAAATTGAAGTTATTCCTTTTAACTGACTCGCTGATTCTAGTTATCTATTTGATTTGGGATTTTTGGGCAGTCAGCAAAGGAAGTTGGTTCTTTGACTCTAATCAAATTTTAGGAATCATGCTTTTAGGCAAGCTGCCGATTGAAGAGGTATTGTTTTTTATCATTGTTCCCATGATGACGGTGCTGACTTACTTGGCACTCACAAAGTTAACTGGGTGGGGTAGAGAGAACGAGGAGATGAAATGATCTACTCTGACGTCGCGCTTAGCGCAGTTTGTTTAGCAGTAGTACTCGATCTATTCCTGCTTAAATCCAGAATGATGACCAGAGGAATATTTTGGTTGACTTACTTTTTGATTTTGCCATTTCAATTACTGACTAACTGGTGGTTGACCTCAAATAAAATAGTTATGTATACCGATACGGAGATTATCGGTCAGCGGTTAGCTGGTGCTCCAATTGAGGATTTACTCTTCGGTTTTTCCATGATTCTATTAACGATTTCAGCATGGGAATTTTTCAAGGACCGTCTTAACAAAAATAAAATTAGTTTATAAAAGCGTAAATTAGAGCTAGTCCGCCCACAGTGCCCCAGAAAGCCATCGCCGCTTTAGAATTTAACTTAGCTGCAAGGGTCTTGTTAAAGGTGATCGCAAATAGCACAAGCCCAGGAACAATCACAAATGCGCTATTGGTAACCACGTTTGGTTCATTTCGCTGATAGCTCCAGTTAATCGAACCAGTAGCGATTAGGGCGTAGGCCCACATGCGATAGTTATTTAAAATTTTAGGTAATCCTCTCAACCGGTACTTAGATTAATACTAATCTCTATTACAAAAAATTTGATCTAAACATAAAAAAAGAGGGAAGGCGGTTTCCCGCCTTCCCTCCTGCAAGATTAAACTTGCAATTTATAACTTAGTGATCTTCCTTCATTCCTTCTGCCATTGACTTCATGCGTGCGATCTTCAAAATTGTTAGACCGAATACGCACTTAGCTAGAACGTCAGCGATTGTGTAACCAACCTGAACGGTTACGAATGATGAAGATGATGCATCACCAACGATGTTGAAGATGTAAGCGATTGGGTATACGCCCCATGTTGCGATAAGAAGCAGACGCAAACGGCCTACAGTCTCTGCAACACCAGCTGGCTGGCGATCCAATGACTTTCCAAGCTCTACGAATAGTACGTAAAGGATGTATAGGAATGGGATTGTTGAAAGAACACCGTATAGAACCTGGGTGTTCTGATCGCTTGAAATTTCACCTGGGTAGCCAAGCGCGATCATCGCAGCGGAAGCTGGGACTAGACGCATGATTAGTGAGCGAGAAACTTCGCGAGTTAGAGCAAGTACAGCAATTACCTCTACTAGTAGTAGTGGCACAGTTAGAAGCCAGTCAACGTAACGGTATGCCTCGTTGAATGCATCTTGTGATCCATCAAGCTTGACCATTCCATTAGCTGATGCATGCTTGAATGAATCAAAGATGCGTAGGTAGTGGTAGCCAGCGATGAATGTAACCATTGACGACATAACGAGAGCGTTACGGTACTTAGGTAGAACACGTTGCTGAGAAACTAGGGTGTAAATCGTGCAAGCGAGCATTGAAATTAGTCCAAACGAGAATACGTTATAGACCAAGTTCCATTGGTTGCTATCTAGTTGCATTTATTAGCCTCCGTGGGGCTTTGTAAAACCAGCCTCGGGCGAGGTTGGCGTTCTGATAGTTTCCAGTCGCCGTACGAGAAATCATATGAAAATCTCGTCTGGCTACCGAAGATTTATCCGAACCAAGGTAAATGGTGCGCCTGATTTAGGGTTTTCGCAAGAATATTTGCGACTTATTCGCAACTTTTTTAAATATTTCTGGGCAGGTAGACTGCTTTTGTAGGGATTAAGGGCGATACCAGCGGGTTATCACTAGGTTTACAAAATCCTGAGTTACTATCAAAAAAGGACAAAAACGACACATGTCAGCTGCGACCGGATTGCGAATTCCGCAGGCAATGGCCGATGCAATTTTGGTCCAAGCCCGAGCTGAATATCCAAATGAGGCCTGCGGTGTAATCATCGGTCGCAACGGAATCGCTGAGCGCCTGAAGCCAATGTTCAATGCAGCGGCGTCACCAACTTTTTACGAATTTGATCCAAAAGATTTGTTAGCTCTCTACCGCGAAGTTGATGATAACGATGAAGAAATAATCGTTATCTATCATTCACACACTGAGACCGAAGCGTATCCATCGCGCACAGATATCTCTTATGCAGGTGAACCTGGTGCGCATTATGTATTGGTCTCTACTCGCGAAGAGATTGCACCTGCAACTGAATTTCGTTCTTATCGAATTATCGATGGCGTAGTTACCGAAGAACCAGTCGAATTTATTCTTTAAAGAACAAATTTAGCTGCACAGAATAGTTTTATCCGAATTCAATTTGTATCAACAACCATAACCAGAGAGAATTAAGACATGAGTGCAACTGTTGAAGTCCGTATCCCAACCATTCTTCGTCCTTTTACTAAAGAGCAGAAGTTGGTTTCAGCAACTGGTGCTGATTTATCAGCGGTTATTGCAGATCTAGATGCTCAATATCCAGGGCTAGCTGATCGCCTCCTTGAAAATGGCGCGCTACGACGCTTCATTAATATTTATGTAAACGATGAAGATGTTCGATTCATTGGTTCATTAACTGCGCAACTAAAGAGCGGTGACTCAATCACCATCTTGCCTGCTGTCGCTGGTGGCTAATAATGGCTCGTTTTGATTCGCTTGAAGATTCAGTTGGACACACACCGCTAATTGGTTTGCCCCGCCTTTCACCTGTGCCAAATGTGCGGCTTTGGGCAAAGATGGAAGATCGCAATCCAACTGGTTCAATTAAAGATCGCACCGCGATTTCCATGATCGATGCCGCCGAACGAGATGGTTTGCTAAAACCTGGTGCCACAATTCTGGAACCAACAAGTGGCAATACTGGAATTTCATTAGCGATGGCGGCAAAAGTTCGCGGTTATAAATTAATTTGTGTAATGCCTGAAAACACTAGCCCGGAACGTAGGCAACTGCTTGAAATGTGGGGCGCTAAAATAATTTCATCCCCTGCTGCAGGTGGCTCCAATGAAGCAGTACGTGTTGCGAAAGAATTAGCTGCGCAAAACCCAGAATGGGTTTTTCTCTATCAATATGGCAACCCAGCAAACACCGAAGCGCACTATCGCGGTACTGGTCCTGAGATTTGGCAAGATCTACCAACAGTTACACATTTTATTGCTGGCCTTGGAACTACTGGAACCTTGATGGGTGCGGGCAAATACTTACGCGAGCAGAATCCTGACATTGCAATCGTTGCAGCCGAGCCACGTTATGGCGAAGTTGTTTACGGGCTACGAAATATAGATGAAGGTTTTGTTCCCGAACTTTATGACGCTTCAGTACTTACTAGACGTTTTTCAGTCGGTGCTGAAGATTCAGTACGACGAGTGCGAGATCTATTAGAAGTCGAAGGAATCTTTGCCGGAATCTCAACGGGTGCAATTTTGCATGCAGCCCTTGCTATGGGCAACGAAGCCATTGCAGCTGGAAAATCAGCCGATATCGCCTTTATTGTCTGCGATGCAGGTTGGAAATACTTATCTACTGGTATTTATGGGGCGGCCAGCGAGGCTGCTGCTGAAGGCCTAGATACGCAGCTTTGGGCGTAAGCCTTCGTTTTTTTACCGCTCTTTTCACCTCGCCCGTTAGACTTCAACACATGAGTAACGCGCCTATCGGAATCTTTGATTCTGGCGTCGGCGGATTAACTGTGGCTCGCGCAATTCTTGATCAATTACCAAATGAGTCCACTCTTTATATCGGCGATACAGCGCGCGGACCATATGGCCCACGTCCATTAGCCGAGGTACGTGAATTTTCACTAGAACTAATGGATTTTCTAGTTTCGCAAGGCGTGAAAGCAATTGTGATTGCATGTAACACAGCAAGTGCTGCCATGTTGCGCGATGCACGTGAGCGTTATTCAATCCCGGTAATTGAAGTGATTCAACCGGCAGTACGACGCGCAGTTGCAGCAAGTCGTTCAGGTCGAATTGGAGTAATCGGCACCCGTGCAACTATTGATTCAGCTGCTTACTTAGATGCCTTCGCAGCGGCACCACATTTAGAGATCACCTCAATTGCTTGTCCTCGTTTTGTTGAATTTGTTGAACGCGGCGAAACCTCTGGTGTTGAAATTACCAAGATTGCCAAAGAATATTTAGCCGAAGTTATGCAAGCTGACGTAGATACTCTAGTTTTAGGTTGCACGCACTACCCACTGCTAACTGGTGTTATTTCATATGTAATGGGTAATAACGTGTCGCTAGTTTCTAGCGCTGAAGAAACTGCGAAAGATCTTTATCGCATTTTGGTCGAGAGCGACTCTTTACGCACTGACAACAGCACGCCAGCAACACATCGTTTCTTGGCAACAGGAGACGCAGCTGCTTTTGAAACGTTAGCGCGACGATTCTTAGGCCCAGAAGTTGGTCAAGTAGAACATCAATCGCTAACTTAAGTTCAAACGAAGTATTCACTAACTAAAACGGAGACGACTAAGGACATGATGACAACCACACGTAATGATGGCCGCGCTGTAACTGATCTGCGCGAAATAAAGATCACACGCAAGTGGCTTGATCACGCTGAAGGCTCAGTTCTAGTTGAGTTCGGCAAAACCCGTGTTCTCTGTGTTGCCTCATTTTCACCAGGTGTTCCACGTTGGTTAAAAGACAGTGGGACTGGCTGGGTTACTTCAGAATATGCGATGTTGCCTCGCGCAACTCATACCCGATCTGATCGTGAAAGTGTTAAAGGCAAATTAGGTGGTCGCACGCAAGAGATTTCTCGTTTAGTTGGAAGATCATTGCGCGCAGTCATTAACACCAAAGAACTTGGCGAAAACACGATTGTGATTGACTGCGATGTTTTACAAGCCGACGGCGGAACTCGCACTGCTGCAATTACTGGCGCCTATGTTGCGCTAGCTGATGCAATCACATGGGCAAAGAGTCAAGGTCACATTAAAGCAACCGCTAATCCACTATCTGATTCAGTTGCAGCCGTAAGTGTTGGCATAGTTGGTGGAGTTCCAATGCTTGATCTTTGTTACGAAGAAGATGTGCGCGCAGATACCGACATGAATGTGGTTTGCAGTGGTGATGGCAGATTTATTGAAGTGCAAGGCACTGCCGAAGGTGTGCCATTTGATCGCGACCTACTAAATCAATTATTAGATCTAGCTGTTGCCGGTTGTAAAGATTTAGGAAAACTTCAAGTAGCAGCACTAGCTAAATAATCATTAATAAGAAATTGTTTTTAGAAAGCCGCTAGGGGAGCAACGATGAAAGATTTAGTTTTAGCCACTCGCAATAAGGGCAAGATCGAAGAATTCCGGCGCATCCTCGATGAGTTAGCGCCAGGAAGCATTCGGTTACTTGGACTAGAGAAATTTCCAGAGACAACTGATGTCGAAGAAACTGGCGATACTTTCGAAGAAAACGCGCTGCTCAAAGCTAGATCAATTTGTGCTGAAACCGGGCTACCTGCGATAGCTGATGACAGCGGCCTTTGCGTTGAAGCACTTTATGGCGCACCTGGAATTTACTCAGCGCGATTTGCCGGTACGCATGGTGATGATGCTGCAAATAATGCCAAACTTTTGCAAGAGTTAATTCATGTGCCAGATGGAAAAAGAACCGCTTACTTCATTTGCGTGACCGCACTTGTTTTGCCCGATGGGCGCGAAACCACCCGCGAGGGGCGTTTTTATGGCGCCATCGGCCATGAACCCATCGGTAAGAATGGCTTTGGGTATGACCCGCTATTTAAGCCTGACGGATTAAGTATTTCCAGCGCACAAATGAGCGCTTCTGAGAAAGACGCCATCAGCCATCGCGGAAAATCACTACGCGCAATTGCCCCCTTTGTCTTAGAAATGCTCTAACTGCTGCGGTAACCTTGGCTTATCCGAGTGCGTTACTTGCGCGCGTACCGCTACCCAAGGAGTTAACGTGGCTGTAAAGAAGAAAGTTGCTAAGAAAGCAACAAAGAAGGCCCCTGCTAAGAAAGCTGCGGCTAAGAAGCCAGCTGCTAAAAAAACTGTAGCCAAAAAGAAAGCCGCTGCCAAAAAGCCAGCTGCTAAAAAAACTATTAAGAAAGCTGCTGCTAAGAAGCCAGCAAAGAAAGTCGCTAAGAAAGCAGTTGCAAAGAAGAGAGTTGCGAAAAAAGCTGTTGCTAAGAAAGCAGCTCCTAAGAAGCGCGTAGCAAAGAAAGCTGCCGCTAAAAGATCTTCTGCTGCAACAGTTCGAGTTCCAGCAGTTCCAGTAACTTCATCTGCACCTCGTGCCGCAGCTCCTGCCGCACCTGCAGCACCTGCACGTCCTGCAGCACCTGCTGCTAAACCACAACAAGGTGCATCAAGTCGTGTTGTAATGGCAGTAATTGTTGGTATCGCACTACTAGCTTTTGTAGTTTTCTCACAATCATCTTCAAAAGAAGACGATGCAGCGCCAGCGCCAACAGCAAGTGAATCAACTGAAGCATCTGCAACTCCAACTGAATCAGCATCATCTGGTGCCGCAGTTGAAACAATCGAAGCTCCAGGAAAATTTGTCGCACTCGGCACAGCTGCCGGAATCACATTGCGTTGGGTTGCCCCAGCAGCTACTGATGGTCTAACAGGTTACTTAGTTGAAATTGCACCAGATGGAAAGGAATGGCAGAGCGTTGCCACAGTTCCAGCTGATCAAACAACTTTAGATATGGCTAAGAGTGAAGGTGGTTGGACTCAATTCCGAGTTTCCAGCGTTTACTCAGATGGTCAAGTTGCACCAGCAAAGATTTTCGGATTGCCTGGTCAATACAAGTAATAAAGAATTAATAAGAAAGACCTCGAGCATTTGCTCGGGGTCTTTTTTATTTCTATCTTCTACTTATCCAGCACTCTTATTTGTTTAGGGCTTCCAGAATTGCTGCCACGTAAACCGTGATTCCAGCCGGCCTTAAATGAACGCCATCGGGTGCGAAATATTCGGGATGGTTCTGCGAGATGGTGGCCCAATCAACCACTCGAACGCGCGGGTTGGTGGCGGCATATTCAGCAATTAACGCATTGTTCGCATCGCGCCAAGGACGAGGAACGGCAGTGTTAACAACAATGATCTGACTTTGATTAGCTACCTCAGCAAAAACATCCGCAACTTGAGTGCGAGTAAGAGTGTTGTTATTTCCTAAATTGAAGATAACTGGCGCATCACCAACAGATAATTTGTCCCGCTTTAGCACTTCTAATAGCTCTGGGGCTTGTCGGCCAACTCGAGCATTAATTAAACCGATTGTGCGCAGATCACCAAGTTCATAGCGAATACCTAGAATAACTGAATCCCCAGTAACCCAGAGATCAGGTAGCCCGACGTTTGAAATGGCCGGCGGCTTCTGCGCAGCAGGTTTAAGTTCTTGAGTTAATACTTTCTCAAGGGCAACTGCTTCTTGATCAGCAACTGAAATTGCATTTGCACTTATTGCCGTGGTTGCTGTGAGAAGTGCGATGATGCCGACTGCCACCGAAATCTTTTGTCGAATGCGAACTTTTTTAGTTCGATATTTCATTCCGCGGAACCAAGATTCAACAGCGCCACTTCGAACCGGTAATTCAACTAACCGTAATGAAATATCAGCCAACGCTAAAACTATTAAGAAACGCACGGTGTAGAGCGCCCAATCTTGTCCAGCTATATCAACGCTAGGGCGAGTTAATTGAAAGACGATCCAGTGCCACAAGTAAATTGCATATGAACGCTCGCCAATCCAAACCAAGGTGCGAGTGCGCAGTAATGGTGCGAAACGAGATGCTGGGTGCACGATGGAAGTCAGAATTGCACAACCAAAGATTCCGGCAAGCGGGAAAGCGATTCGATAAAGCGTTGGGTCACTTTCATTAATTAACAGGAAAGCTCCAAGAATTCCAATAAACCCAATCACACCAATAGCATCAACAAAGTCTTGAGCTCGCTGAGTAACTTCACTCTTTAAATTTTGCGGAATCCAACTAACTGCTAAAGCCGCTCCTAGGAACAAACCAATACTGTGGGTGTCAGTTCCGAAGTAAATATGGCTAACTTGTGAGCTACTTGATGCATCAAGTGAGAGCGAGACAATAAATAGCGTGATTCCTGAAATTGCCGCAATCGTTAGCGCAGCCCCCGGAATTCGCTTCTTACCAAACCACTTAAGAATAAGTAACAGCACCAAGGGCCAAACTAGATAGAACTGAGCTTCAACTGCCAAGGACCAAGTGTGTTGCAGCAGCGGTGGGCGACCAATAGCCTCAAAGTAATCAGTATCGCGAAAAACTAGCCACCAATTCATGCCGCCAAAGATCGAAAAAGGTGCGTCACTAACTAATCGTCTAGTTGTTTCCGGCGCCCAGATTCCGACAAATATTGCAGTTCCAAAAATCATAAAGAGCAACGGTGGCAGCAATCGCCGCGCACGCGCCAGATAGAACGCTCGTAGATCTAACCCGCCACTGCGCTGAATTGAATCGAGCAGCAATCGAGTGATGACATAACCAGAAATTACGAAGAAGAGATCAACGCCAAGAAATCCGCCAGGAATCCAGGAAAAACCTAAGTGATAAAGCATTACTGCGATTACCGCGACAGCACGCAAACCATCGATTGCAGGGATATGGGTTATCCCACGTTTTTTTGATGACATAACTTTTGGTAATCGGTAAGAAACTACTTACGTTTTGCAGCAGCTTTCTTTACTGGTTTCTTAGCCGCAGCCTTTTTCGCAGGCTTGCGAGTTGCAGGCTTTGCTTTCTTTGGCGCCTCGATTGCTGCCTTGGTGCGTTCGCTGGCAACACGAATTGGACCACGACTAATCAGTGTGTCATCGGCATTTAAGTTCTGAAGAACTTGGTCTTGTAATTGTTCTAAGCGCTCAAATGAACTTTGCAGACGGGCACGCGATTGTTGAATTGCGCTTTCAGCCTGATCTAGAGACTGTGTCTGTATTTTGTATAGACGTTCAGCTTCAGAAATCACACTGGCAAGCCACTGGCGATAACTTCCGACTTCACCGGTTGCTTCGGTAATGATGCGTTCGCCTTCGCGACGCGCAGCTGTTGCCATCGTAGTAATTTCGCGCTTCTTATTCTCAAAAAGTGTTTCGGCTTCAACTTCAGCTTTAGCAACCATTTCTTCGGCTTCAGATTCAGCAGCCTGTAAATACTTGCGGCCACGAGTTTCAGCTCCTGAAAGAACTGCACGTGCTTTCTGTTCGGCGTTTTCCAGCGCATCTTTCGACGCACGATTTGTCTCAGTGACTAAGCGATCAGCAGCAGCTTGCGCTTTTGCTTCGCGAAGTTGCGCAGACTTGATCATGGTCATGGCAGTTTCAGTTGCCAGAATTTCAAATTCTTCTTTTGATAGCGTGGTGATATCGCGGCGCGAGCGCAGATCATTTAACTGTGCTTCAAGCTCGCGAATACGATCAACCGAATTTGGTTGACTGCTCTCTTCGCCTTTAAATCCAACCCAGTTAAGGAAGGAGTTCTTCTCGGCCATCGCTACCTCTTTATGCTCTTTAAACACTTACGGAAGGCTTAGATTAGAGCAAAAGCGCCATACCTAAAAGTGGGGTTACCGCAGGGCTGATGCAGGGTGAAATTGGGCTTATTTAGCGGGATCTATAAACGGCAACACAGATAGCCACATACTGCGAGATCCACGCGGCAAGTACGAAGATATGGAATAGCTCATGAAAACCAAAGTACTTTGCCTCTCGCCCAGGTCGTTTAAGTGCATAGAAAATCGCCCCAATTGAGTAGAGCAAGCCACCAAAAATAATTGGCAAGATAACCCACCAGCCACCTGCGCGATAGAGATGCGGCGTATAAATAATTGCGACCCAGCCGAGTACTAAATAGTTAGCAACATATAACCAACGTGGTGCACCAACCCAAAAGACTCGAACCGCTACGCCAATCAAGGCACCAGTCCAGATTACCGAAAGCAAAATTGTGCGATCGCGACCTTCTAGCAAAGTAACTGCGAACGGTGTATACGAACCAGCAATTAGTAAATTTATATTGGCGTGATCCCAGCGACGCCAAATTTTCTTCTTTGCCGGTGACCACGGAACGCGATGGTAGATAGCTGAAACACTAAATAATAAAATTGCAGTTAAGGAATACAAAGCGATTGCAAACTTGACTGAGTTGCGACTTAGCAGAAAGAGCACAAGTGACGCGATGATTACAGCCGGAGTCGCCCCTAAGTGAAACCAGCCACGTAACTTTGGTGGCGCTACCGGATTAGACACAGACTTGCTCGCTCTCGGCTAGTTAACTTAAGTAGAGCCTAACTCTTTAATGGTGGCCCTTGCGCTGTTTCGGCTAGATCTACTCAACTAGCACAGATCACGCTCTAGTTTTCGCCCCGTAGCGCCTTTTCAATCTGTCCAATGTGATCAAGTGGATGCGCGGTATATGCACGGCACCATTTCTCGATATTAAATGGCCCGCTCTCAGAGTGAATGCCAGACTTTGCCAGATCGGCATCTGTTAATCGTTCAATCATTACTAAAGATGATGCGCGCACTGCACTAAAAACTCGAACTGAAAAATCAATTGGCAGCGTTGCATAACCAAGTACAGCCGAATCTCCCCAAGCGTTCTCGTCGTAACCTTGAATTGAAGTTCCTTCTGGTTCAGCAATTAAACGTCGAATGCGTGCATATGACTGTGCTTCAGAATCAGCCATATGGTGAATAACTTGGCGCGCAGACCAACCTTCAGGATGTTTGGTATCTAATTGATCGGCCGGAATCGAGGCAACTAATTTTTCAAAATCTTCAGTGCTCTTGCGATAAGCGGCGGCAATATCTTTAATGCTCATATCAACTCTCCAATACCTGCAATCAGAGTTGAACTATAGATTGATTTAGATAATCTCCGCTAATAATTGCGTTACGCGACGCTTGATTTCATCACGGATGATGCGTACTGGCTCAATGCCTTGACCAGCTGGATCTTCTAGAACCCAATCTTCATAGCGCTTGCCTGGGAAGAATGGGCAGGTATCACCGCAGCCCATCGTGATTACCACATCAGATTCTTGAACAGATTCGGTAGTAAGAATTTTTGGAACTTCATGAGCAATATCAATTCCAAGTTCAGCCATTGCTTCGATCGCAATTGGATTAATAGTTTCCTTCGGCGCTGATCCAGCTGAAAGAACTCGTACTTTTCCGCCAGATAGCGAAGTCATAAAACCTGCCGCCATCTGTGATCGGCCGGCATTGTGAACACAAACAAAGAGAACTGTTGGCTGCTTTTTTTCATCGCTCATGGTTTAAATGCTAAACCCAACTCTGTGAAAAAGTTCCCGGTTCAGGTGAACATCTGGCTAATGAATTTAGGAGAGCGACATAGCCAAGAATTAAACTGCGTATTTAATGAAGATGAGCTTTAGAAATAAAAGCAAACAAAAGAATATGTGCGGGAGGCGGGACTTGAACCCGCACGTCCGAAGACACAGGTTCCTAAGACCTGCGTGTCTGCCATTTCACCACTCCCGCTTAAGAGTGCTTACCTAGCCGTGCTGGTCAACTTCTGTCCGAATGCTGTCCGCTAGATACTGGGCAAGATTAGAGGTAAGTTCGGCATAGTTACAAACGAGCGCGTACGAAAGGGTCTTTCCATGGCTTTAACACCTACCCCCACAGATAAGTTTACTTTCGGCCTCTGGACCGTCGGCTGGCAGGCGCGCGATCCTTTCGGTGATGCAACCCGCGAAGCACTCGACCCAGTTCGCACAGTTAACGAGCTCGCAGCACGCGGTGCTTATGGCGTGACTTTCCACGATGACGATCTGATTCCATTTGGAAGCAATGATTCTGATCGCCAATCTCATATCGATCGCTTCAAGGCCGCCCTCGCCACATCAGGCATGAAAGTTCCGATGGCAACGACTAATTTATTTTCCCACCCAGTATTTAAAGATGGCGCATTTACTTCAAATGATCGTGATATTCGCCGTTACTCAATTAAAAAGACCATGCGCAATATTGATCTTGCCGCTGAACTTGGCGCTGAAATTTACGTGGCATGGGGCGGTCGCGAAGGCGCTGAATCAGATGGCGCTAAAGATGCCTATGTTGCACTCGATCGTTTCCGCGAAGCATTTAACACACTAGGCCAATATGTTTTAGATAATGGCTACAACATTAAGTTTGCGATTGAACCAAAGCCAAATGAACCACGCGGCGATATTTTCTTGCCAACAATTGGGCACGCATTAGCATTTATTAATTCGCTAGATCATCCAGAACTAGTTGGTCTAAATCCAGAAGTTGGCCACGAACAAATGGCTGGTCTCAACTTTGTGCACGGAATCGCGCAAGCACTTTGGCACAAGAAGTTATTCCACATTGATATAAATGGTCAGCATGGTCCACAGTTTGATCAAGATTTAGTTTTTGGTCATGGTGATTTGAAATCAGCCTTCTTCTTAGTTGATTTGCTTGAACGCTATGAATCCAGCGGCCCAAAGCACTTTGACTACAAGCCAGCACGCACTGAAAGCGATAAGGGTGTTTGGGAATCAGCCACTGCAAATATGCGCACTTATTTAATGCTTAAAGAGCGGGTATCGGCTTTCCGTAGCGATCCACGCGTGATCGCAGCTATGGCCGAATCAAATATTCCGGGCTTAACTGAACCAACGCTTGCGTCAGGTGAAACTTGGCGCGACTTGGCTAAAGATTCCTTTGATGTTGAAGCAGCCGGCAAGCGCGGATATCACTATGAAGCACTTGATCAGTTAGCACTTGAGCACCTGATGGGTGCTAAGTAGTTAACTTGCGCTAAACGGCACTGCCACGGCGTGAAACCGCATCAACTCCAGCAGAAACTAGTAGCACCGCACCGGTAACAATGAACTTGATGCCGGCTGCGTAGCCGAGCAAACCCATGCCGTTATCAATTACGGCAACTACTAGGCCACCCAGAATCGCATCACGCATCTTTCCTTTGCCACCGAACAAGCTGGTGCCACCAATAACTGCGGCGCCAACTGCATAGAGCAGAGTTGAAGAACCGCCAGTTGTTGGTGAAATTGAGTTTTGGCGGGAAGCAAAGAGCAAGCCAGCGATTGCAGATAACGCAGAACAAATCACGAAGGCTGCAATACGAATGTTTTTCACATTGATACCAGCGCGACGAGCAGCTTCAGCATTTCCACCAACTGCATAGATGTGGCGACCAAATGCGGTGCGACCAAGAACGAAAGTTCCGATTACCAGTAAGAACAAAATAACTGGAACAACGTAGGGAATACCTTTAAGGCTAACCAGTTCGCGATTGTTGCTGCGCTCTAAGTTAAGTGCCCATACCGCTAGCCCGGAAATTCCAACCAAGCTAACTGTTTTGATTAACCACAACTTAAAGAGCTCAGCTTTTAAACCAGCTTTACGGCGAGCATTTATGCGGCTTAAACCAAGTAATACATAGAAAACTGAGGCGGCAATATAGAAAGCCCAACTTAGCGTTGGTGAGAGATTGCTATTTTGAATCGCCAAAACAGTTTCATCTTCAACGCGAATAGTTCCGCCTTCACCAGCCAGAATCAGCAAGATTCCTTGGAAACCTAAGAAGGCTGCCAATGTTACGACGAATGATGGAATTCCGAGTCGTGCGACCAAGGTGCCTAACCCAAATCCCATCGCCATGCCGACTGCAATGCTGGCAGCAAGTGCGATGTACCAAGGTTGGCCAAGATCGGTAATCAGAATTACCAGAACAGCGCCGCATACACCTGATGCGTAACCGGCAGAGAGATCAATCTCGCCGAGTAGCAGTACAAAAATTAGCCCCATGGCAATCACAATTACTGATGCAGCTTGTGTTAGTAAATTAGCGAAGTTGCCAGGCGTTAAGAAAACACTCGACATCGAACCGAACACAATACAAAGAACTAGTAAGCCCAATACAGCCGGTAGCGCACCAATATCGCCAGCCTTTACCTTTGACCAGTAATCGTGTGCGGCGCTTTTTAGTGAGGTATCTTGAACTTCAACGGCTGCAGTAGAAGTGCTCATTACTTAACTCCTGCCTTCTCGACACCAGCAGAAACGCCAGTAGTGATTAATTCAATTACCTGTCTCGGAATTACCTCGTTCTTAGCAACTTGTGCTGCCATGGTTCCGAGGTAAAGCGCTGCGATGTTGTCAGCTACTTCAAATACATCGTTGATGTTGTGGCTAATCAAAATTACGCCAAGGCCGTTATCGGCTAAACGGCGCACTAAATTAAGTACTTGTTCGGTCTGGGCAACGCCAAGGGCGGCAGTTGGTTCATCAAGAATTACGACCTTGCTGTTCCAGAGAACTGCTTTAGCAATAGCCACAGTTTGGCGCTGTCCGCCGGAAAGAGATGCCACGGTTTGGCGAATCGATTTAACGGTTCGCACGCTCAAACTATCTAGAGTTTTGCGGGCAAGTGATTCCATGGCTGATTCATCTAGCACTGGGCCCTTTTTAACTTCGCGGCCTAAGAACATATTGTGAACGATGTCTAAGTTATCGCAGAGCGCTAAATCTTGATAAACAATTTCAATTCCTAAAGCAGTTGCATCGCGAGGGCCAGTGATGTTTACAACTTTGCCATCAAATTTAAATTCACCGTGATCTGGCGTGTAGATACCCGCGATGCACTTAATTAGCGTGCTCTTACCAGCTCCGTTATCTCCAACTAGCGCGGTTACTTGTCCGGGATGAACATCGAGGTTCACATCCTTTAAGACATGCACGGGACCAAAAGATTTATTAACTCCGCGAAGCGAGAGAATCGGTTCGGTCACTTTGAGCTCCTGTTCAATTCATAACTTTAATTCTTGGTGTGTTACTAGTTTGGTGTTGCTTTACCTAAATTACAAGGAACCTGATCTGCGCATTTACTGACAATTAAGAAAGTTCGGCTCGAGACCATTTGGCCCCGAGCCGAACTTTTTACTTATTTAACTCGTTACAGATCGGAAATTAGATTCCGTTTGCTGTGCAGAGGTCTTCGATTTCAGCACAAACTGCTTCACGTGTCTGGAAGCCATCTGTGATGACGTCCTTAACGTTGGCCTTTGTGATACCGACTGGAACTAGTAGTACTGAAGGAACATCAATTGATCCGTTGTTTACTGAACCAGTTGCTGTTGTTGCTTCTTCACCGTTTAGAAGTGCAATAGCAAGAGCTGCTGCGCCTTCTGCTTCAGCCTTGATGGCCTTGTAAACAGTGTTTGAAAGGTCACCAGTAAGGATCGCGCGAAGTCCGTCTGCTGTTGCATCCTGACCTGATACGCAAACCTTGCCGTTTAGCTTGTTCTTCTTAAGAACAGCAACTGCAGCTAAGCCAAGACCTTCGTTAGCTGATACAACTGCATCAAGCTTTCCGCCAGCCTTTGACAACATCTGCTCAAAGATTGTTCCACCCTTTACGTTGTCCCAATCTGGAACTGCTTGATCGTCAACCAAGGTGTAAGCCTTTGAATCGATCAATGGACGTAGTACTGAGTCGTAACCAGCCTTGAATAGTGTTGCGTTGTTATCTGTAGGTGAACCGTTTAGGTAAACAATGCGAGCTGTTGTCTTACCAGCAGCATCTAGACATGCCTTGATGCCTTCACCTTGTAGACGACCAACAGCTTCGTTATCGAATGAAACGTAGTATGAAGCTGAACCGTTAAGTGTTAGACGGTCGTAGTCAATTGTTGGAACGCCTTGTGCAGCAGCCTTATCCTGAACAGCCTTAGCTGAATCTGAATCTAGGTTAACCATGATTAGAACCTTGGCACCTGCTGAAAGCATTTGATCAGCAATTGTCTGGAATGCGGCCTTATCGCCATTTGCATTCTGGATATCGACCTTAACTCCAGCAGCATCGAAAGCTGCTTGTAGGAATCCACGGTCTGCTGTTTCCCAACGTGCTGATGAAGCAGCATCAGGAAGAATTACACCAACGAAACCATCTGCGGCTTCGTCGCTCTTTGAACAACCTGTTAGTGCGATTGCAACTGCAGCAATAACTGCAGTGAACGCAATACGGCGCTTTGACATAGATTGATAACCTTTCGAAAGGTGGCACATCCCTGGTGAAACTTTTTTCAACCAGATGAAGAGGATGAAACCTGTTCTGAAGGTAGTGGGATTTGTCCAAAAGGTCACTAGGAGAAATCGGACATTTAGTACTTAGCCGCTAACAATTTGGTAACTGTTAACCTTGCGAAATTAGGCTGAAAAACCAGCAGAAAAGGATTTATCTAGCCAAATCTTGTGCGGGGATAGGGCTAACCAATGGTTAGAAGCACGATAGATAGGTGTAACGATAACCTTGCGCGGTGAGCCCAGAAATCAGCACTGCCGCCGAATCTACGCAAGATGCGCAAACTGCCCTTGAGGCGCACATCTTGGGCGTAGTCGCGCAGGC
>JBEINS010000130.1:0-3262 GCA_040377985.1 Candidatus Planktophila sp.
AAAGTCCTGCGCATTGAAGTTGGCGAAATTTTCCGAGTATCTGACGGCAACGGCGGTTGGGCTAATGTTCAGGTAAGTGAGGTAACGAAGCGATCACTAGAAACCACGGTATTAGAAGTAGGTCGCCAAGAGCCGCTGGAAATCAAATTTACAGTTGTGCAAGCACTACCTAAGAGTGATCGTGCAAAAGAAGCAGTTGAGTTATTAACCGAAGCTGGCGCCGATGTAATCGTGCCTTGGCTGGCTAATCGCTCAATTAGTCGTACCGAAGTAATTAGTAAATTTGCCACAACTGCGCGCGAAGCAAGTAAGCAATCTCGCCGGCTATTTATTCCACAGCTACATGAAACTGTTAAAGAGAAAGGCGTGATTGAATTAATTAAGAACGCTGATCTAGCACTGGTATTTCATGAAAGTGCGCAAGTAAAGCTAAGTGAAATTATTACGCCTCAGACCAAGGCAAAAAATGTAGTTATTGTGATCGGCCCCGAAGGTGGCATAACCGAAGAAGAACTTGCCACTTTCGCGGCAGCCGGTGCACACGTTGCTGGCCTAGGCAGACCTATTTTGCGCTCAGCACACGCTGGGTTGGCTGCGTTAAGTGCCGTTAACTCTTTGCTGAAAGTCTTCTAAACTAATTAACTATGAGCTGCCTATTTTGCAAAATCATCGCTGGTGAAATTCCAGCTGATATAAAGTTTCAAGATGAGCAAGTGATTGCCTTTGCCGACATTAATCCGCAGGCACCAGTTCACTTCCTGATTGTTCCGAAATTGCATGTCGAGAATGCTGCCGAGCTAGCTGCTCAATCACCAGCTGCGCTAAGCGCGGTCTTTGCAGCTGCAGATCAATTAGCAAAGAACGAAGGTTTAACTGGCTATCGCACCGTCTTTAACACCGGCGCCGATGCTGGGCAAAGCGTTTTTCACGCTCACTTACATCTTTTAGGTGGGCGTGGTCTGGCTTGGCCGCCCGGTTAAAGGTAGCCTTACGTCACACATGGAGAGAACCTTAATTACGATTCCGCCCGCAATTCCAATGGTTGCCCTGGTCGGAGCAAATGATGCAAACATGCTTGCAGTTGAAGCGGCATTCCCTTCAGTAAATATCACGGTGCGCGGCAATGAAATTACTCTGCGCGGCCCACATATTGATTGCCAGCAATTAGAGAAACTATTCACCGAACTAATGGTGGTTATCCGTTCTGGGCAAACTGTAAATGTTGATTCCGTAATTCGATCCATTGGCATGTTGTCGCAAACCCCGCAAGATAATCCGGGCGAAGTTCTATCTCTAAATATTGTTTCTAATCGCGGTCGTACAATCAGACCAAAGACAGCAAACCAGAAGCGTTACGTCGATGCGATTGATGAAAACACAATTACTTTCGGAATTGGTCCGGCCGGTACGGGTAAGACTTACTTAGCAATGGCTAAAGCTGTTGCTGCGCTGCAAGCAAAGAAAGTTAATCGCATTGTTTTAACGCGTCCGGCAGTTGAAGCTGGCGAACATTTAGGTTTCTTGCCTGGTTCACTTTCGGAGAAAATTGATCCATATTTACGACCACTTTTTGATGCGCTACACGACATGATTGATATCGATTCAATTCCGCGGTTAATGCAATCAGGGGTTATCGAAGTCGCACCTCTTGCATTTATGCGTGGTCGCACGCTTAATGATGCCTTTATTATTCTTGATGAAGCGCAGAACACCACACCAGAGCAGATGAAGATGTTTCTAACTCGCCTAGGTTTTGGCTCCAAAATGGTAATCACTGGCGATGTAACCCAGATTGATTTACCTAACGGTGCTAAATCAGGGCTAGCAATTATTCGTGATATTTTGCAAGATATCGATGACATCTCTTTCCAAGAGTTAACTGCCGAAGATGTGGTTCGCCACCGCTTAATTGGTGACATTGTTAAGGCCTATGACAAGTTCAATGAAGCGCGCCAAACCCCGCGCTCGATCCGTAATCCATGACCATTGAAATAACCAATAAATCAGGAGCGCTAGCACCAGGGGATCAAATCCAATCGCTCTTAGCTTTTGCCATGTCTAAATTAGATTTGCATCCCGATTGTGATTTGAACGTAACTTTTGTCGATGATGCCGAAATGACTGAATTACACATTAAGTGGATGGATGAGCCTGGCTCAACTGATGTGCTCTCATTTCCAATGGATCTACCTGAAACCGAAGGTGAAGTCGTAACTTTGGGCGACATTGTTATTTCGCCAGATTTTGCAACAGCGCAAGCAAATTTAGCTGGCCATTCTCCTGAACATGAAATGTTTATTTTGGCCACCCATGGGTTGTTACATATCTTGGGATATGACCATGCTGAAGCCGTAGAAGAAAAAGTCATGTTCGAGCTGCAAGAATCCCTAGTAAAACAATGGAGTGCTGAAAGTAAATGAACCCCCTGCCCATAATTTCAATCATTGCACTTTTAGCTTTCGCTGGGTTTTTAGCTGGCACCGAATCAGCACTTGCTTCAATCTCTCGCGTTGTGATTGAAAAACTAGAGAGCAAACGTGGGGGAGCGATTCTTAAGAAAGTCTTCTTCGACCAAGCTAGATATTTAAATGTAGTTCTCTTGGTTAGAAAGACTTGCGAATTAACTGCCACTGTTTTATTAGCAGTCATCTTGTTGCGCGAATATTCATCAGCCCAAGCAATGGCGCTAACGGTTGCAATAATGGTGGTTGTTTCATATGTAATGGTTGGCGTTGGGCCTCGCACCCTCGGCAAGCAAAGACCCAATAATTGGGCTTTGGCAGGTGCAACTGTGGCTTATTTCTTGGCGTTTATTCTGGCCCCAGTTACCAAATTACTTATTGCAATTGGTAACGCAATTACACCCGGAAAAGGCTTTCGAAGTGGGCCGTTTGCTAACGAAGCCGAACTACGCGACTTAGTGGATCAAGCGCACGAACGCGGCCTAGTTGAGTCAGATGAGCACGAAATGATTCACTCGGTATTTGAGTTGGGCGACACCTTGGTGCGCGAATTAATGGTGCCACGTACCGACATGGTTTGGGTGGAAAAAGATAAGACGCTGCGCCAAGGCCTTTCGCTGGCGCTTCGTTCTGGCTTCTCGCGAATTCCAGTAGTAGGTGAAAACATTGACAACATTATTGGCATTACCTATGTGAAAGACCTAGCCCGTCGCGCACTTGATCACCATGAAGCCGAAACAACTGAGCGAGTAGAACAGCATTTGCGCCCAGCTACCTTTGTTCCGGAAATCAAGATTGCC